>JAPLIW010000226.1 GCA_026388915.1 Deltaproteobacteria bacterium | reverse complement strand
GCCCGGCGAAAACCAATCCCAGGGGATCCCCCAGACTTTTAAAGTCCGTTTGGAGGGGGACCTGGACCAAAGTCGCCGAGGTTTTGGCAATCCGGACCTCTTTGTCCAGCCGCCCCCGGCCCACTTCCCGATCGTTGAAATAGATCGTGTATTCCAGGGCCCTCAAATCCAGATCGAAAGAATTTGGGTTCTGCACCTCAATCCCGAAGCGGAAATGAACCTCGGTGAGGGAGAAGCGGGTGATGGCAACTTCTTTCAGGGCAAAAGTAGGCTGCTCCAGAAACCAGCTCATGCAGGAAGTCAACAAGATCAGGAAAACAAAGGAAAGAAATAGACAGAATCGTTTCATGCGGGTATCATACACCAAGATTTTCATAAGTAAAAGATCATATTCCTCTGCATCCTGCTCCCAAATCAACCCCCTTGTTTATTGGGGTGGGTAGTGTTTATCCGTGTTCATCCGCGTCCCATTCAATCTTTGGGTGGGAAACTCTTCTCTGAAATCCCCCCAACCCCCCTTTAGAAAAGGGGGGCGAAGGGGGGATTTCTGGGATTGCCTGGCTGTAAGAATCAGCCTTATGGACCCTGGGTTTTGCTGAGCTATAGGACTGTCTTTCCGTTTCTGTTTTCTCTTCAGGAATGATCCTTGTGTATCCGTGTTCATCCGTGTCCCAATAAAATCCTTTGGTTGCGGCGCAGCCGCGCTATTTTTATCTGTGTCCTACTAGGTTATTCTTGTTACCCAGAAAAATGAAGGGGAGGCGCGCATATGGTTTCCAGGCACCTGATCCTTTTTTCCGCATTGCTGACCGCTGCGTTTACCCCCCAGGAACTCAGCGCCCAGGGAAAGCCCGTTTTTTCGAACTTCGAATATCAGGTGACCGAGGACGGCGCCTTCGGGCTTTATAAGCCCAAGGGCTGGAAGGTGAACACCCAAAAATTCCCCAACGGCAAGATGGTCTTCGTCACCGACCGGGAGGACCTGTCCCATGTAAACATGATCTTCCTGGAAAACATCGATCCGAAACATGATTCCGTAACCCTTGCGGGGGCCACCTTGAAAAACGTCAGCGGGCAGATGGCGGGCCTGAAAATTCTCGAGGCCAAAAGCGCTGCCGATCGCATGCACACGGCAGTGAAATATCAGCGGGGCGGTCCCCAAAACAGTCTGATTGAAGGAAAATACTGTTTCAACGTCAAGCGTCCTGCTGCGGTGGTATTCGGGTATGAGGCCCCGGCAAAGAAGTTCAAAGAAATGGTGCCCACCCTCCTGACGGTCGTTTCCAACATTACCCTTCTGGATGAACAGGCCTATCAAAGGCTGGCCTCCCAGGGGAAAGGCGGCGGCCCGGTTTTGCTGCCGATGAAAAAAACTCCGGCGCCGGACGGCACGTGTTCGCTCCTGGTTCCCGAAGGATGGAACCTCGCGGCCGGCAAGGGTGCGGCCCTCTGCAACACTCGGGACGGGGATACCGGTTTTATTTTTACGGTGATCGAATTTGTCGGAAAATCCCAGATCCCCCACTTCGACAGCTCCGCCATCCCCGGGAATCTTCGTTACAACTACATGCCGCCCATCGATGCCCTCATGGTGGCCATGAAGCATTTGGGTTCGACCAACCCGCGGGTTCTTGAACGCCAGTCGAATCCAGCCGTGGCCAACCAAGCCACCGCTTTTCTAAAACGGAAAACCGACGCGGAGATCGCCGTGATCTCCTACACCAGCAAGAACGGCGTGCCCTGCGTCGGCTATTTCGATGTGCTGGGCTCCCATCCCACCAACACCGGACAATGGGGAATCATCCCCACGGGCATCTGGGCGCCTGCATCCCAGTTCGGGCGATCCCTCCCCTCCCTCATTAAAGTGGCGGAAAGTTTCCAGATCAACCAGCAATGGGCCTCGGAACAGGTCCGCCAGTGCATGGCCAACCTGAGGGAACAGATGAAAAAAACTTCCTCCATGATGTCCCGTTATGCCGAGGAGATGCGCCAGTCCAGCCTCGCCGCCCATCAGAACCGGATGAAAAGCATGGATTTTATAAGTTACAAGTTCTCCACCTACATGCGGGGCCAGCAGGAGTGGGTGACCGGATTGGAAGGTGGGAAGATCTATACCTCGGATCATTGGGGAATCAGCAGCGGGGGCCAAACCATTGTCGAAGGCCCGCCCTTTAATTACTACAACTACCAGGGCGACGTCCAGCACGGCCACATCCCCGTCGACATCTCCCGCGAGGTTTATGAGGCGGTCAAGGGAATTAAATAATATTCGAAATTTCTCAAGCCTCTAAATTTTATTTAATAAAACGACAACTTATAAATTTATGACCGTCCCCCCTACTGCACTCTTCTTCCAGCGGCCGTAGCCCCGCCTCCGGCCCAATCAGCCTCCTTCCCGACTGGCCCGGGATCTTTTGAGAATCTTCACCCCTGATCTAACCCGGGTGAGGGATATTGGCCCTTGATCATTTCCTACCACAAACACCCTTAAGAAATATTGTTTCGCGTAGATTCGGCGAAGGCCCTCAGCGTGGAAAGGATGCTCTTCACGTTCACCACGTAAGCCTGGCTCTTGATCCCGTTCCCCCGGTTGTATTTCCCGAAATCCTGTCCAAAAAATTTATAGACATGACAGGTCAGGTAAATATTGATGGCGGGGTCCAGCAGATCCTCCTGGGTCAACCCATAAGGCTGACCCCAGTGCTTCCAGTTGATCTGGCCCAGCCCGTAATCTCCCGTTGTAGCATTGACGCCGCTCTCTTTGAACGTGCTTTCCGCCATGATGAGGGCGATGATTTCCAGGGGATTCACGGTATATTTTTGCGAGGCGTGCCAGATCAGCCCGGCATATCTCAAGGCTTTGCCTTCGGAAAGTCGGTCATCGGTTACCAACCGGATCATACCGGCCAGATCCAAAACCTCCTGAACTCCGGATTCATCGAAAGGTTGGGAGAGAGAGAACAAGCTCCGCTTTTTAGCGGGAGAGTCCAATCTTGGACTGGATTGGGCAAAGAGGGGAAAATATTCCAGCAGAAGAAAAACCATGAGGGCTGTAATGAATACCAGTTTGGCGGCTTCCACGAGGGGGTGAAAGATCGCCCATTGTTTGAATTTCCCCGAGACGCCAACCTTTAAAACAAACGGAGTCCGCTTGAGATCTATCCGTTTCATATGTTCCCCTCCCTTTTTTTTAAAAAAATCCCCCCACTTACAGGAATCATCAGACGGCGTTTTGACAGAATGATCCAGACAGAGAGAATGACGCTTTTAACAACAAATGTTAATAAAAAACCCCTTTTTCTCAGGACGATGCAAATGGCCCTGTCGATCG
>JAPLIW010000652.1 GCA_026388915.1 Deltaproteobacteria bacterium | reverse complement strand
ACCTTTTCCAGGTCCACCTTGCCGGACTGCATGAGGCTGGAAACCTGGTACCAGGTTTGGTACATGAGCCGCCCGGTGATCCCGATCAGCTTGGCCTCTTTGTACATGATGTTGGTAGGGATTTCCAGCTGGATCGGTTTGGCCGCCACTCCGATGATCACGAAAGTCCCCGCCTTGCGGAGAACCTTCAGGCCCTGGTCGTAGGCTTTCTGATTCCCTGAAATTTCCAGGACCATGTCGGCTCCGATCCCGTCGGTCTCGTCCAGGACGATCTTCTCCACCGGGTCCTTCACCGCATGAAGGGCCTTGGCGGCCCCGAAGGACAGGGCCATCTTCAGGCGGTTTTCGCTTATGTCTACGGCAATGATCTTGCGTGCGCCCCAGGCCACCGCGCCCTGGACGGCAAACAGGCCGATGGGCCCGCAGCCGAAAATGGCCAGGGTGCTTCCGGACACGGTTCCCATGGAAAGGCCGTGGACCGCCACCCCGCAGGGCTCCATCATCGCCGCCGCGGGAAAAGGGATCTCCTTCGGGATCTTTACCGCGCAGGGAGCCGGCACGGTAGTGTACTCCGAAAAAATCCCCTGGCTGTGGACCCCGTACACCTTCATGGACTGGCAGATATGCCGCTGCCCGGTCAGGCAGAAATAGCAGTTGTCGCAGGGAATGTGGGTTTCGCCGGCTACGTGGTCGCCCGGCTGGAGGTGGTGGACTTCTTGGCCCACTTCGACTACCTCCCCGGCGAATTCATGGCCGAGGATCTGGGGAAGCTTCGGCACCGCGGACTGGGCCCATGAATCCCATTCATAAATGTGGACATCGGATCCACAGATCGCCCCCACCTTCACCCGGATCAAAACATCGCGGGGGCCCGGTTTGGGAATCTCCACTTCTTTTACCAGGGCCCCGACCCCCGCTTTTTCTTTGACGATCGCTCTCATTTCTTCCTCCTTTTAGCCAGGCTGAACCGCCCGTGGAAATTTCATCCTGCCATGAAATTTCTCTTGCGCCAACTCGGCCATTTTACTACAATGCGGCGCAGATAGCCATTCGACTATGGAATAGGAGGTGAGGTGATGGCTGATCGCGTCGGAATTGTAGGGATCTGCCAGACGAAGTATGAGCCACGCAAGATCTTTGACAGCTATCCGGAACTGGTCTTTGAAGTCTCCAGCAGGGTGCTGGAGGAAACGGGACTGACCATCGGGGACATGGACCAGATCGTCACCAATTCCCAGGATTTCTGGGACGGGCGGACGATCTCCAACCGCACGGTGAGCGAAGCCTGCGGCTCGGTCCTCCGGGCGGAGTCCAAGGTCGCCATGGACGGGGCCTTTGCGGTTTTTTATGCGGCCATGCGCATCCTGAGCGGCTGCTATGACTCCTGTCTCCTGGTGTCCCACTGCAAGATGTCCGAGGGGGATCCCCATTTAATCAACAACGCCATGTTCGACCCCCTGTACCAGCGCATCCTGGGGTTCGACGAGCTTTCCACCTGCGCTCTTCAGGCGAGAAGGTACCTGAATAAATACAAAATCACCGAAGAGCAATGCGCCCGGGTCTCGGTGAAGAACCTGAAGAACGGAAAGCTCAATCCCCTTGTCCACCGGTCCAGGGAGGTCACCGTGGACCAGGTCATGCGTTCCCCCATGCTGGCGGATCCGATCAAAGAACTGGATGCCTACCCGGTGACCGACGGGGCCTGCGCCATGATCCTGGCGGTCGAGGATAAGGCCAGGAAATGGTGCTCCACCCCGGTCTGGCTGACGGGCATGGCCAGCCGGCTGGACTCTTTTTATCTCGGGGATCGCGACCTGGCCGAGACGGCCTCCCTGACCCTGGCCGCCAAGAAGGCCTACCGCATGGCCGGCATTTCCAACCCGCTCCAGGAGATCGACCTGGTGGAGCTTTCGGACTTCTACTCCTACCAGGAACTCCTCTGGCTGGAGGGAATGGGTTTTTGCCGGCCGGGAAAAGCGGTGAAGATGCTCGACCAGGGGATCACCGCCCTGGGAGGGGAGCTGCCGGTGAATCCCTCAGGGGGAATTCTCTCCGGAAACCCGGTGACGGTGGCGGGCGCCGTCCGTGTGGCCGAAGCGGCCCTGCAGCTCATGGGCAGGGCGGGAGAACACCAGGTGGAGGGCGCCGGGAGGGCTTTGGCCCAGGGACACTGCGGGCCCTGCGGGCAAGGCCAGTGTGTGATCATCCTGGAGAAGGGAGTGTAAGGGCCATGGCCAGAAGATCAAAAAGGAATGTGGCGATTGTGGCGACCGGGCAGACCGACCATCGGTCCAAGCGTCCGGATGTGAATATTGTGGAGATGATCAACGAGGCGGTGCGCCGCTGCCTGGCCGACGCCAACCTGACCATGAAGGAGATCGATGCCATCGTCATCGGCAACATGGAGCATTTTGAGGGGATCTTCTTCACCGAGATGTGGTCCGCGGATGCGGCCGGTTCCTTCCTGAAGCATGGGATGAAGATCACCACCGGGGGGACGACCGGAAGCTCCCTGGCCCAGGCCGGCTATTACCATGTGGCTTCCGGACTGTTCGACACGGTCATGACCATCGGCTGGGAGAAGCAGTCCGAGGGGGAAACCACCGCCGGCCTGATCTTCCAGGCGGATCCCCTGTGGGAGCGGGCCACCATGTCCGGGGCCATCGGGTCTTTTGGTGCTTCGGCAACCGCCTACATGCATAAATACGGAATCACCGAAGAGCAGGCCGCCAAGGTGGCGGTAAAGAACCGGCGCAACGCCATCAACAACCCCCATGCCCATCTGAAGATGGACCTGACCGTAGAACAGGTCCTGAATTCCAAGATGCTGGCCTATCCCATCAAGATGCTGGATATGTGTCCGACCTCGGACGGGGCCTGCGCTATGATCTTTGCTTCGGAGCAAAAAGCCAAAAAGATCTGCCCCAACCCGGCCTGGGTGATTACCGCGGTCACGCGGCACGACCAGCCATTCGGCGGCGACCTGGAAATGGTGATGAACCTGCGGACGCTCCGTTCGGCCACGGAGGAGGCGTACCGGATTGCCGGGATCCAGGACCCGTTGAGGGACTTTGACGTGGCCGAACTCTACGAGCCCTGCACCTTTGCCGAACTTTCCTGGTACGAAGCCACGGCCTTCTGCGGCCCCGGGGAGGGAGGGAAGTTGATGGACTCAGGGGCCACCCAGATGGACGGAGAGCTGCCGGTCAACCCCTCCGGCGGGGTGCTGTCGACCAACTGTATCGGGGCCACGGCCATGATCCGGGTGGCCGAGGCGGCCATCCAGGTGATGGGTAAGGGAGGAAAAAGGCAGGTTCCCAACGTCAACCGGGCCATGGCCACCGGTTTCGGGGGGAGCTGGTGGGCCGATGTGATGATTCTGTCGAAGACCCCCTAAGGGTAAATTCGAAATCCGAAACACGAAATCCGCGAAACGCGGGGCGAACCGAATTCAAAACTGATGATCTCGTAAAAAAAATATTTCCCCTCCCCTGGTGGGAGGGGAGGAAGGGGAGGGGGATAGATAAATGCCGGGTTTTCTCAATTCTTCACCCTCACCCCCACCCTCTCCCGTCGAGGGAGAGGGAGTATTTTTGACTTTTTACGATTTCATCAATTTTGGAATCAGCTATTGTTTCCAATTTCGGATTTACTGGTGCAGATCAAGGTTTATATCAACCTAATT
>JAPLIW010000721.1 GCA_026388915.1 Deltaproteobacteria bacterium | reverse complement strand
AGTGAGCATCAAAAGAGTCCGGGAGCTACGGATCAAGATCCAAAATGAAGCTCGCACCACAGAACTTATGGACCAGGAAAAACATAGTCCAGGCAATAACCAATTTTCAATCTCTGCAAAAACCTAACCGGACAATGCTGAGAAAAACCCAAAAATATCGGACCGAAAGGATTTAAGAACCTTAAGAATCGTCCTGTTTTTATTCTAATTTCCTCTGCGCTCTCTGCGATCTCTGCGGTGAAATTTTGCCGTTAAACATTCATGATTTCGATCTGCGAGTCGGTCACCTCGGCCAGGTTGGTGTTTTCGATGAAATCCACCACCTGGTCCAGGATGGAGTTGACCCGCTGCCGGTCATTGGAGACGGTGCAGATCCCCAGCACCGCCTTCTGCCACAGGTCCTGATCCTCCACCTCGGCGATGGATATGTTGAACCGCTGCCGGGCGCGTTCCACGACGCTCTTGATCACCTGTCTCTTCCCTTTGAGGGAAAAATTACCGTGAAGCAGGAGTTCGAGGTGGCAAAGCCCGATGACCACGCCCTGGCTCCTCCGTTCTACAGATGGGCCGTGACCTTCTCGACCACATAGGACTCGATGACATCATTCACCTGAAAGTTCTGAAATCCTCCCACGGTGATCCCGCAATCATAGCCGGAGACGACCTCTTTTACATCGTCCTTGATCCGTTTCAGGGTGGCAATCTCTCCCTGGTGGATGGTCTTGCCGTCCCGGACCACATGAGCCTTGGAGCCCCGGAGGATCTTCCCCTCGAAAACCATGGAGCCGGCGATCACCCCCACCCGGGAGATGGTGAAGATTTGGAGCACCTTGGCTTTGCCCGTCAGCTTCTCCTCGTAAATCGGCTCCAGGAGCCCTTCCATGGCCTTGCGCACATCCTCGATGGCGTCGTAAATCACGTTGTAAAAGCGGGTGTCGATCTTTTCCTGTTCGGCCACCCCCTGCGCGCTGGGTTCCATCTTCACCCCGAAGCCCAGGATGATGGCCTCGGAGGCCGAAGCCAGCATGCAGTCCGACTCGTTGATCATCCCCACGGACGAATGGAGGATGTTCACCCGGACGGCTTCCGTGCTCAATCTCCCCAGCGCTTCGGTCAGCGCCTCGATCGATCCCTGGACATCCGCCTTGAGGATGAGGTTCAGGTCTTTGACGACCCCCTTCTTCATCTTCTTGTAGAAATCCTCCAGGGTCACCCGGGAAGATTTGGCCAGTTCCAGCTCCCGCTGCTTCTGCGTCCTCTGAGCGGCCAGATCTTTGGCCCTCTTCTCATCGGTCACCACCACGAAGGATTCCCCGGCCTGGGGAACACTGGAAAACCCGATGACCTCCACGGGGGTGGAGGGACCGGCCTCCTCCATCTTTTCCCCCCGGTCATTGATCATCGCCCGGACCCGCCCGAAATAGGTCCCGCAGACAAAAGAATCTCCCACATGCAGGGTTCCGTCCTGCACCAGGATCGTGGCCACCGGTCCCCGGCCCCGGTCGAGTTTGGCCTCGATGACCGTTCCCGTCATGGCCCGGCTGGGGTTGGCCCTGAGTTCCAGAACCTCCGCCTGGAGAAGGATGAGCTCCAGAAGCTCCTTCAGCCCGACCTTCTGCTTCGCCGAGATCTCGGCCATGATGGTCTCGCCGCCCCAGGCTTCGGGCACCAGTCCGTATTCGGTCATATTCTGCTTGACCCGATCCGGGTTGGCGTTGGGCATGTCGATTTTATTGATGGCTACGATCAGAGGAACGTTGGCGGCCTTGGCGTGGTTGATGGCCTCGACGGTCTGGTTCATCACCCCGTCGTCCGCGGCCACGACCAGGATGACAATGTCCGTAACCTTGGCTCCCCGGGCGCGCATGGCGGTAAAGGCCTCATGGCCCGGGGTATCCAGGAATACCACCTTGCGGTGGTCCACCTCGACCGCATAGGCCCCGATATGCTGGGTAATCCCTCCCGCTTCCCCGGCGGTTACATGGGTCTGCCGGATGGCGTCCAGAAGAGAGGTCTTACCGTGGTCCACGTGCCCCATGATCGTAACCACGGGGGGACGGGGAACGAGATCTTCAGCCCGGTCTTCCCGTTCTTCGATCAGGTCTTCCAGCTCCAATCCCGTCTTCTCCACCTCGTAGCCGAAGTCGGCGGCCACCAGGGAGGCGGCCTCGGCATCGATGGCCTGGTTGATGGTCACCATCATCCCCAGTTCCATGAGTTTTTTGATGACTTCGGAAGACTTGACCCCCATGCGCTTGGCCAGCTCTCCGACCAGAATGGCTTCCGAAATGCGGATCTTTCTCTTAATGGCCTTGGGAACGGTAATTTCCGTTTTGGTCATTCGGGTCCGGGTGGCCGTCTTCTGCCTCGGCTCTCGTTCGGAGATAAAAGGCCTGGCGCCCGGATCCTCCCGAACATAGTCATGATCCTTGAAGGCCCGCTTCTTCGTGCTGATCACGCGAACCCGGTTGGGCTTGCCCTCTTCCATGACCTCCACATCTTTTCGGAGTTTCCTCTTCCGCCGGCCCCGCTCTTCTTCCCCTGCGGCTGGGGGAGCCGGCCGGGCACCCGGGGCGGGGGCGGGACGCTGAAGGATAATCGGAGGCTGGGGGCGAGAAGAAGGCCTTCTCTCCACGGAGGGGTGTTCCCGCTCTTTCACCAGGGAGGGTGGGGGAACCGCGGGCCTCTCGATGATCTTGGCCGGTTCATACTTCTTTTTCGGCTTGGGCGGCTTCTCCGGAGGCTTGGGCTTTTCTGCCGGGGGCACCCCTTCTACTTTCGGCTCTGCTTCCTTTGGTTTCGGCGGAGCTTCAGCCGGGGCCTCGCCTTTCTTTTCCTCTTTTCTTGCCGGTTTCCCCGGAGGAGGAAGCGGGGGGACGGGGACGGCCGCGGGCGCAGGAGCGGCCTTCATTTCTTCGGCCTTGGGAGGGGGAACTTCCGCAACCTTTTCCCTCGGTGCCTCAACCGGAGCTCCCGCCACTACCCTGGCCGCTTCGGGTTTGGCCTCTTTTCTGGCCACCGGGGGTTTGACCTCCCCTTTCTTCCCTACGGGAGGCTTTCCCTCGACAGGAGGTCTCGCTTCTTCTTTCGGAGGAGGGGGGGGAGTCGGCTCCGGGGCAGGCTCTTCTTTCATCACGCGCCGGCGGATGACCGTGGGCTTCACCCGTTGCTCGACCACGCCTTCTTTCTTGGAGAGATTGATCTGATTCTTGACCCGCTCCACGTCGGACTCTTCCAGGCTGCTCTGGACGCTCTTGACGGGGGAGCCCATCTTTTCCAGGAGCTTGATCAGATCCTTATTCTCCATTTTTAATTCTTTGGCCAGCTCGTGAACTCTCACTTTTGCCACCACTGATTCCCCCTTCGATGCGCTTCGCGATCTCCCGCCGCCTTGGGTCCGTGCCTATTCCTTCTTATCTTCCGTTTTATCCAGATGAACCCGGGCTGATTCGAGCAGTTTTTCCGCCTTCTTCGGGCCGATCCCTTCGATCTTGGTCAGCTGATCCATGGTGGTCTGGCTGAGATCGGCCACGGTCAGGTAGCCGGCCTGGTTCAGAAGCTGGGCGGTCTTTTCCCCCACGCCGGCGATTTTCTCCACCGTGTCCATACCCCGCGAGGCGATCTCGTCCAGGGCGGGCTCGGGGAGTTCCGGCTTGACCTCGCTGCGGATGTCGATCTTCCAGTCGGTCAGTTTGGCGGCCAGGCGGACGTTCTGGCCCCGCCGCCCAATGGCCAGCGACAGCTGGTCATCCTCGACGATCACTTCCATGGATTTGGCTTCCTGGTTGATGATGACCTTGGAGATTTCGGCCGGGGCCAGAGAATTGCAGACAAAACTGGCCGAGTCCTCGCTCCAGGGGATGATGTCGATCTTTTCCCCCCGGAGCTCCTGAACCACCGCCTGGACCCTGGACCCTTTCATTCCCACGCAGGCCCCCACCGGGTCCACATCGGAGTCCCGGGAATAAACGGCGATCTTGGCCCGGCTCCCGGGCTCCCGGGCGGCGCTGATGATCTTCACGATTCCCTCGGAAATCTCCGGAACCTCCAGCTCGAAGAGCTTGATCACGAAGTTGGGATTGCTGCGGGAAAGGATGATCTGGGGCCCTTTGGGGGTTTTGCGCACATCCAGAACATAGGCCCGGATCCGGTCTCCCGGTTTGTACGTCTCTTTGGGAATCAACTCCTGCTGGGGAACGACCGCTTCGGCCCTTCCCAGGTTGACGATGATCGATCCCCGCTCGAACCGCTGGACCGTGCCGGAGATGACCTCTCCTTTGCGGTCTTTGAAATCCTCGAAGATATTCTCCCGCTCCGCATCCTTGACCCGCTGAATAATCACCTGCTTGGCCGTCTGAGCGGCAATCCTTCCGAATTCGGAGACATCGATCTTGGTTCCCAGGCTGTCGCCGACCTGGACCTCGGAATCCAGATCTTTGGCTTCCTTAAAAGAGATCTCCGCGGGAGGGTTCTTCACCTCCTTGACCACCGTCTTGAACTGGAAGAGCTCAACCTCTCCGGCTTCCTCGTTGAAGTGGGCCTCAATCTCCTGTTTGGTGCCGTATTTCTTCCTGGCGGCCGCCAGGAGGGCCTGCTCAAGAGCCTCGACGAGAATTTTCCGATCGATCCCCTTGTCTTTCCCCACCTGGTCAATGATGCGACTTAGTTCCGAAGCCATGGCTCCATCCCCTTCCTCCTATATATCAATCTATCTCTAAATTGGCTTTGGCGATCCGTTGGAGGGGAAGCTCGTAGACCTGCTGTTCGACTTCCACCCGCACCCGGTCCCCTTCCAGGCCCAGCAGGGTCCCCTTGAAGTTTTTTCGCCCGTCCAGGGGTTCGTACAATTTGATCTTAACCATCTGATTCCGAAATTTATTGAAGTCTTCCGGCTTTTTGAGCGGGCGGGTCAGCCCGGGAGAGGAGACCTCGAGGATATAGGCGCTGGGAATCAGATCTTTCACTTCCAGGACTGCGCCCACTTCATGGCTCACCCCGGCGCAGTCATCCAGGCTGACTCCCCCTTCGCGATCCAGGTAAATCCGCAAGACCCAGCCCTGACTCTCGCGTTGATATTCCAGATCGACCAACTCCAATCCCTGGGATTCCAGGATGGGTTCGACGACCTGGCGTACTTCTTGCAACAGGTTCTCAAATTTCAATCAAATATTTTCCTTTGGCCAAAAAAAAGTGGGCCCGAGAGCCCACTTTTTTCAAGCAGACCACCAAAAAAACACCTCTTTTCAGCTAGCTGTAGGCCATTTTCCTTTATAGAAGAGAGTGATGATTCCCTTGCTGGAGCGGGCGACCAGATTCGAACTGGCGACGTCAAGCTTGGGAAGCTTGCATTCTACCCCTGAATTACGCCCGCCTGATAACCCACAAATAATAGTAGCCAAATCACGAAAATTTGTCAATATCTTTTAGGAATTTCAGGGCTTCCCCCCGGGTTCGTACCTGGCCGGATATTTCCGCCTCCCGCAGCTTGTTCAAGAGCGTTCCCACCAACTCCCCCTGGGGAATTCCCAGCGTTTCCATGATCTGCTTCCCGGTAAGCAGGGGCTTGCCGGGATGGCGAGTAAATTCCTCAAAGTAATAGCGGAGAAGAGCTTCCGTAAGCTTCTGGATTTTCTTTACTTCTCCGCCCATTCCGGGGGGGAAGGGCCAACGTAACGGGAACAGACTCAAAGCTACGGCGTTGGAGAAGGCTAGAATCGCGAGATCAATCCCGTCCCTTCCCAGATCCTGGAAGAACCGGTATTTCGCCCGCCCGGTCACTTCCTGCGCCTTGACCAAGCTGTGGATCCGCATATGTTGCCGGGTCAAGTCGGAGATAATTCGAAGGGACCTTCGGCTGAGTTTCAGCCTCCGGCCAATGGCCATATTGATCTTTTCCCCTTCCCGGTCGTGATCGAGGAAGCGGGGGGCCCCTGTCCCCCCATCCTGGGAAGTCACAGCGGCTTTTCCCGAGTCATGGAAAAAGGCGGTGAACTTGAATAGAGCCCTCCGGGAGATCCCTTCTTCTTCATTCTGGGAAAAATGGTTTTTCAGGATATCGAAGCAGGAGGGATAAAGGTCTTCCAGGTGGAAGAAGATGAATTCCGCCGCCTCCAACGTGCGCAGAGCATGATCCAGCAGGGATAAAGCCCGGTCGGTCCCCAGGTCGATATTCTCCCACCCCCGCACCTCCGGAAAGATTTCTCCCAGGAGGCCGGCCTGGTAAAGCTTCCGGAGAAAGCTTCCGGCCCCTTCTTCTCCCAGGGCCATGAAGAATTCCGCCCGGATTCTTTCCCCCGCCGAGCGGCGGATGAGATCCTTGTTTCTATGGATCATCTTCAGCGTTTCTTCTTCCACGGAAAACTTGAGGGTGGAAGCAAAACGGAAAGCCCGGAGCATCCGCAAAGGATCCTGTCGCAGGAATTCTTCCGAGTTGGCCCGCAGAATTCTTCTTTTTAGATCCCCCAGCCCGTCCAGGGGATCGATGAAGCAGGGGTCGCCGGGGGGAGCCAGGTCTTTCAGGTGGATGGCGATAGAGTTCACCGTGAAATCTCTCTGCCGGAGGTCTTCGATGATATCTTTCCCCTGAATGACGGAGAAGTCGAGTTCAGTCCTCTTCTTTTTCTTCTTAAGGATCACCCTCCAGGTTCCGAAAGTCTCATCCAGGGAGAAGGCATGGCCGCCGATCTCCTGGGCTACTTCCTTGACCAGACTCTCCACGTCACCCATAACCGCAAAATCAAAATCCTTTCCCAAAGGTCTCCCCAGAAGAAGGTCCCGAATGGCCCCGCCGACGAGGTAAACCTTTTCCTTTCTTTTTTGGGACAGGCGGCGAACCGCTTCCAGGATTTTGGATTTTTTCAGCAGCTTTATTTCCACTATCCTTCGTACCCGCAAACCCCGGTGATGAAGAGCACAGGACCTAAAAGGAAATTATGGATGGATCTCTTCTTTACTCCGGCCCTAAATCCATTCTCACCATGTAGTGAAATCCATCAGAGCCTACCTTCCGCGTGAGGGCGGCCATGATCTTTTCCGAATCCTCTTGCGTTTCATTAGGGCCTGCTATATAGAAAGGCTTCCCATCCTTGCCGAATTCAAATTCCTTTGGGCAGGTGGTCGGATCGATGGAGCCAAAAAAGCCCTTGACGGACAAATAATCCCTATGCGGATGAAGGCCGAGGCCTTCAGCATAGGCAACAGCGTCTTTAATCAACTTTACCGCACAGGCCGGCACTGCATACTCCGCCCCTTCCTTTTGAACCAGATGGTCTATTCTTTGGGCATATACGCCCGGCGGAATGATGGTAAAAAAGCAATTTTTGACCCCCAGGCAATAGATATCTACTAAAAAGAAGGCCGCAGCGATATCCCCATTTGGCATCTTTCGGCTGATCACGACATTGCCGATTCCCTGGTCGTAAAGAACCCTGGTTATCAGGCACTCCTGGAGGGGCTTGTCAGCGGCAAAAGCGATCCGGCTTCCTTGCCCAGGAATTTCCCCTCTCTTGGCGGCAAGAGTTTTCTTGCGCTTGGCAGTTTTCCTGGCGAGTTTCTTCTACCGTCTTTTCTCATCCATGACCATACGATTTCCTCTCTTATCACCTCAGTTGAATAGGCTTTTTCTATGTCCCCTCCCGCTTGAGCATTTCCTGAACTTCCGGGGGCAGATGTCTTTTGTCCACAATCAAGCCATTGATCATGACAAAATTCGAAAAAGGGCTGTTTTCCCTCATATGATGGGTTGAAAATTCTCCATCATAATATCCCATCTTGAACATGTTTCGGAT
>JAPLIW010000085.1 GCA_026388915.1 Deltaproteobacteria bacterium | reverse complement strand
GATCCCACCCCTGCCAGACAGAACCTCAATTGGGAGCCGAAGACTCAACTCGTGGAAGGTTTAAGGAAGACCATCCCTTATTATGCGAACCTTTTAGGCGTAAAATCCCCGGTATAAATTTCGGGCGTGAGGGAAGAGTAGCGAGGCCGGACCTTTTTGCGGGAGGGTCCTCCATTCCCAGAAAATCGATGCTTACTCCCAGCCGATGGGTTCGTAGCCCTTCTCACGCAGGCAGCGGTTGACGAAGTTTTTGTAGGTGGGAGACGGGCGGGAGGCCCGGGAAGCCCCTCGAATGGCTCCGGCCACGGCTCCGCCGGCCGCCCCGATGGCCGCGCCCCTTCCCAGGTGGCCGGTGACGGATCCCATGGCCCCTCCCACCGCCGCGCCGGTCCCCGCTCCCGCTGCCGTACTTCCCGCTACTTTGCCCTCCGGGTTGGACTTAACGTAGGCCTCGGCCATCTTCATGCATTCGGCGATATCCGTCTGGGCTTGAGGTTCCCCGGCCTGCTTCAGGTGAGCGTTCGGATAGAGGACGGGCCGCTGATAACCGCAGCCGGCGAGGATTAAGATAGCGAGGAAAGACAGGATTCTTTTCACGACGTTTTTCTCTTTCTTGAGCCCGAGGTAGGATCAGTATAATGCAGAATCCAGGCTAAGTCAAAAAGATGGCCCGTCGCGGCGAGGAGAGCGCCGAGGGACAAAACCGGCACTCCGCCCAAAATAATGCGTAGGGGCGATTCATGAATCGCCCCTACCTTCTCTGTTCTTTTTCCTTTCTCTTCGTACCTCGCGCCTCGAACCTGTTTAAACCTTCGGCAGATCCTTCAGCGCCTCCTTGATCTTCTCATCCGGATACTCGTAGTCCTCCAATTTTTTCGACAAAAACAAATCATAAGCGGCAAGGTCGAAGTGGCCGTGGCCGCTGAAGTTGAAGACGATGACCTTCTCCTCCTTCTTCTCCCGGCACTTTATGGCCTCGTCGATGGCCGCCCGGATGGCGTGGGCCGTTTCCGGGGCCGGGATGGTTCCTTCCGTCCGGGCAAAGAGCATAGCGGCCTCGAAGACCGGGTTCTGCGGGTAGGCAACGGCTTCTACAAACCCCTCATCGTACAGAAGGCAGAGAAGAGGGGCATCCCCATGGTAGCGGAGTCCCCCGGCGTGAATCCCGGCGGGGATGAAGGTATGTCCCAGGGTGTACATCTTCACGATGGGAGCCATCTGCGCCGTGTCCCCGAAGTCATAGCGATACAATCCCTTGGTGAGGGTGGGGCAGGCCGTCGGTTCCACGGCTACGAAACGAATCTTTTTCCCCTGTTTTTTTTCGGGGAAGAAGGGAAAGCAGAACCCGGAAAAGTTGCTTCCCCCTCCCACACACCCGATGAGGACATCGGGTTCCACGCCGATCTTTTTCAACTGGGCTTTGGTCTCCAGTCCCACAACCGTCTGGTGGAGAATGACATGGTTGAGCACGCTACCCAGGGAATATCGGGTATCGTCCCGTTTGACCGCGTCATTCACCGCTTCGCTGATGGCGATCCCCAAGCTTCCCGGGGAATTCGGGTCCTGGGCCAGGATCATCCGGCCGGCTTCCGTCTGATTGCTCGGGCTGGGGGTCACCGAGGCGCCCCAGGTTTCCATCATCATCCGGCGGTAGGGCTTCTGCTGGTAGCTGACCTTGACCATGTAAACCTTGCACTCCAGCCCGAATACGTTGCACCCAAAGGCCAGGGCGCTGCCCCACTGGCCGGCGCCGGTTTCTGTACTCAGGCGCTTCACCCCTTCTTTCTTATTGTAGTACGCCTGGGCTACAGCCGTATTCGGCTTGTGGCTCCCCGCCGGGCTCACGCTTTCATTCTTATAATAGATTCGCGCCGGAGTCTTCAGCGCTTCTTCCAGCCTTTTGGCCCGGCAGAGGGGGGTGGGTCTCCATAGTTTGTAAATGGACCATACCTCATCGGGGATGTCGATCCAGCGCTGCTGGCTCACTTCCTGTTCGATCAACCCCATGGGGAAAATCGGAGCCAGGTCCTGCGGCCCCAGGGGTTTCAATGTGCCCGGATGGAGCGGGGGGGGCAGGGGTTTGGGCAGGTCGGCCTGGACGTTGTACCATTGCCGGGGAATTTCTCTTTCAGTCAAATAAGTCTTTATGTCTTCCATTCAACCCTCCTCCTATTCATTGGACGCAGATAAACACAGATAAGAAAGTGCCTTAAGTGCCTTAAGTGCGCTCAAGTGCCTCAAGTTAAAAACAGAGCTTTTCGCCTTTGACTCCGAACTCCGAACTCAAAACTCCGAACTCTTTTTGGACACAGATGAACACAGCGCGGCTGAGCCGCAACCAAAGAAAATCACCCCCTCCCTCCCCTCCCCCCTCGAGGGGGAGGGTTAGGGTGGGGGGGATGCTTTTTGCTTAATAGAAATTTCAGCAATGGAACGCAAGCA
>JAPLIW010000518.1 GCA_026388915.1 Deltaproteobacteria bacterium | reverse complement strand
TATGTAAGCTTAGCTGCAGGGAGGCGGGGCGATGTTTAAAATTGGCGACAAGGCGGTCTATCCTGCGCACGGTGTGGGGGTTATCGAAGATATCCAGTGCAAGGTGATCGGCAGTGGCAAGCGGATGTTTTATGTCCTGAGGATTCTGGAAAAGGACATGACCATCATGATCCCCAAGGATAATGTCCAAAATGTGGGGTTGCGTGAAATCATCCAAAAAAAAGATGTTCCCAAGGTCATCCGGATCCTATCCGAAAAGAACGGAAAAGTGGACTGCCAGACCTGGAACCGCCGGTACCGCGAATACATGGAGAAGATCAAATCCGGCTCGGTCTTTGAAGTAGCCGAGGTCCTCCGCGACCTCTTTCACCTGAAGTGCGACAAAGACCTTTCCTTCGGGGAAAGGCAAATGCTGGATCTGGCTCAAAACCTCCTCGTCAAGGAACTCGCCATCGCCAAAAACATATCCGAAGACAAGATGCGCACCCGTCTGCTGAGCATCTTCAGCGTCTGAAGCTTCACCCTTTTTTTAAAAAAATTCCAGAAGAAAGGAGGTGAAAAGCAGTGGGGTTGCTTATTCTCCGGATCCTGCTTTTAGCCGCCACCGGGGCCAGTGGATACTTCTTGGCCCAGCAGCTGGCCCCCTTCCCCGAGGCCGGGCTTTGGGGAATGGGCGCGGGACTGGCCCTGGGATTGCTGGTCATCCTGATCGAACGAGGCATCCGGCGGATTCCTCTCAAAGTGACCATCGGCGGAGCCATCGGTTTCATTCTGGGTCTGATGCTGGCCAACGTCCTTATCAATTCTTTTTTCTCCGGAATCCTGGAAGGACTGGGCATTCAATTCTCCGGCTATTTCCTGATCAACAGTGCCCTGGGTTACCTGGGTCTTCTCCTGGGTTTAAAGAAAGGAAAGGAATTCGACCCTGCCCGTCTCCCCTGGGTCTCCAAAAGGGCGGGCCCGGGATGCGACGGCCATAAAGTCCTGGATACCAGCGTGATCATCGACGGGCGTATCGCCGACATCTGCGATACGGGATTCGTGGAGGGGACTTTCATCATTCCCCAGTTCATCCTCCAAGAGCTGCAGCACATCGCCGACTCCTCCGACCCTTTGAAGCGCGGAAGGGGGCGGAGAGGGCTGGATGTTCTCAATCGAATTCAGAAGCAATCCAGCCTGGAGGTCAAGATCGTCGATCAGGACTATCCGAAGATCCAGGAGGTGGATGCCAAACTGATCGCTCTGGCCAAGGACATCCACGCCAAGATCGTGACCAACGACTTCAACCTGAACAAAGTCGCGGAACTTCAGGGCATCCCGGTACTCAACATCAACCAGCTCTTTAACGCCCTCAAACCCGTGGTTCTGCCCGGCGAAGTCATGAACGTGAAGATCCTGAAGGAAGGGAAGGAGCCCGGGCAGGGAGTCGCCTATCTGGACGATGGGACCATGGTGGTCGTGGATAATGCCCGCCGGTATATGGGCAAGAGCGTGGACGTAACCGTCACCAGCGTTCTTCAAACCACGGCCGGCCGGATGATCTTCACCATTTTGAAAGAAGACGCTCCGGAAAGCTCTTATCAGAGCTTCACGCACTGATTCGGACCGCTCGGGGACGGGAGAGAGAGAACCCAGGATGCCGATCCATCCTGGGTTCTCTTTATGATTGGACCGGCTCCGCGCCGTCGCCGGGGGGGCAGGCCGGAGACATCACCGGGCAGGGAGAAGGATATTGAGGGTCGCAGCCTTGATTCCCGCAGCCGGCCAGGGAAAGAGAATGGGGGCGGAAAAACCCAAGGCCTTCCTTCCCCTGGGCGACCGTCCCATTCTGGTCCACACGCTCCAGAAATTTGAAGATTGCCCCCAGGTGGATGAGGTCCTGCCGCTCCTCCCCCCGGGGGAAGGGATGGATTGGGCCGGAGAAACCGTCCGCCGCTTCGGCCTGAAAAAGGTCTCCCGGATCCTGCCGGGAGGGGAGGAACGGCAGGATTCGGTTTACCGGGGCCTGCAGGCCCTCCGGGGAAAAGCCGATTGGGTCATCATCCATGACGGGGTCCGGCCCTTTGTCCCCCCGGAGTTGATCCAGCAGGTTCTGTCAGAGACCCGCCGCTGGAAAGCGGTTGTGGTTGCGCTCCCCGCCAGTGAAACCATCAAGGAAGGTTCTCCGGAAAATGAAGTGGTAAGAACCGTGGACCGTCGCCGCCTGTGGATGATCCAGACCCCCCAGTCCTTCGAGTACCCCTTAATTCTCCGGGCCCACGAAGAAGCCCGGCGAGAGGGGTTTCTGGGGACGGACGACGCCTCCCTGGTCGAGCGCCTGGGCATTCCGGTGAAGATTCTGCGCGGTTCCAGGCTCAATTTCAAAATCACCACGCCGGAGGACCTGGTGCTGGCGGAAGCCCTGTTGAAATACCTTAACTAAAGTTTCAGGTTTCGGGTCCCGCGGTTGGAGTTAAAAAAATAATCGTCTGTCTCCTTGAACCCGAAACACGAAACCCGCAACTCGAAACGGTTTTTATTTATGCGTATCGGTTTCGGCTACGACGTCCATCCCCTGGTCGAGGATCGGAAGCTGATCCTGGGCGGAGTGGAGATTCCCTTCGAGAAAGGGCTGGAAGGACACTCGGATGCCGACGTCCTTCTCCACGCTCTATGCGACGCGATCCTGGGGGCCCTGGGGGAAGGGGATATCGGGAAGCATTTTCCCAATATCGACCCGCAGTTCAAGGGAATTTCCAGCTTGCAGCTGCTTCGGGCCGTAGCCGTCAAGATGGCGGAGAAAAATTTCATCCTCGGAAACCTGGATAGCACGGTGGTCGCTGAAAGGCCCAAGATCGGGCCCTTCATCCCCCAGATGAAAGAGCAGATCGCGGGAGCCTTGAGGATTTCTCCCCAGCGGATCAACATCAAAGCCACGACCTCGGAGGGACTTGGCTTCATTGGAGAGGGGAAGGGGATCGCGGCCTACGCCGTCGTGCTCCTCAAAGAAGCTCGGAGTTGTAGGGGCACGATGCATCGTGCCCCTACGGGCCCCTAGAGGGGATATTTCCTTCTAACCAATACGTTTGTAATAATCAGGCGATAAGCGCCTACGCCTCTTCCGGGACTCCGCCCGGAAGGGGTGGCCCCTGCGGGGCAGCGAAAAGTCCAGAAATCCCCCCAACCCCCCTTTGTAAAAGGGGGGCAAGGGGGGATTTATCGCGAAGGC
>JAPLIW010000309.1 GCA_026388915.1 Deltaproteobacteria bacterium | reverse complement strand
CCCCATGCCCACGGTGTAGTTATAGGTCCGCCCACTTCGGGTGAAGGAGTCGGTGAAGGTGGAAAACTCGAGGCCGTACCTGGTATCGTCATTTAAGGTGACTTCGGCCAGGAGGACTTCGATCAGCACCTGCTTGGGGTAGATGTCCAGCTTCTTGATCGTCTCCAGGATGGCCTTGTAATCCCGGTGAAAAGCCCGGATGATGAGAGCGTTCGTCGTTTCATCCACCACGATGTTGATGTCCCCCTCGGGAACCGCCCCGCCTTCCTCCCTGGCGGCAGCGGGAGCAGCGGGAGCAGCGGGCGTCGTCGTGCTGGGCCTGACTCCCCGGGGACTCGGAGTCGTCGGGGCTGCCCCGCCGGGGGCGGGGGTGATCGCCCTTTCCTTTCCCTCCGCCTTCGCCCCTTTGACCGGGGCATAGACCTGCTTCAGCACATCCGCCATGTCCTTGGCTTTTCCATTCTGGACGTAATATACGAAGACACTTAATTGGGTTCCCTCCCCCGGAATCCGGTCCAGATCTTTTACCCACCGTTCCACTTTATCGAAAATTCCGGGGATCGAGCTGACCGCCAGGAGCGAGTTAATCCGGACAATGGGGGTGAAGGTAATGCCCACTCCCCGGCCGGATTTCAGGGAAACCTCCAGGGAAGAGAAGATCCTTTCCATCTCCTTGGCCACTTCGTTCACATCGGCATTGTGGATGGGGTAAATCCGGACCCGCATTTCAGAGAAGATATCCTCGTCGAAGAGCTCGATGATGTCCAGGGACTTCCGAATGTTGGAAGCCATATCCCCCACAATGAGGAGGTTTTTCTGGGGGTACTCAACGATGTCCGCGCCGTCGGAAAGGAAAGGCTTGATCATCTTGGACACTTCCGTCGCCGGGATGAACTTCAGGGTAATGATTTGGATGGTGTATTTTTCCTCATCCAGGGTCCGGCCCGCATCTCTTCCCGCCGTGGGCCGGGCAAAGAGCTTCTTGGCATCTCCGAAGGGGACGATTTCATAGATGACCCCCTTCGGGACGGCCGTGGCGCCGTTCATTTTAAGGATCGTCTGGAAGACGGGGAAAATATCCTTCTGCGAGATCTGTCCGGAGGTGCGGATGTTGACCACTCCTTTAACCCTCGGGTCGATAATGTAGTTGATGTTCATCATCTCGGCCATCACCCGGATGACCTCGTAGATGTCCGCGTTGTCGAAATTCAGCACGAACCTCGAACTCCGGGCGGGATCCACCGGCCGGGGAGCCCCGGGGGCTGGAGGGGCCGGAGTCATAGGGGCGGAGGGGACCGGCGGAGGAGCGGAAACGGAGGGAGGAACCGCGGGCAATGGGACCCGGCGGGGCGGTTCGGGCACCTTTTCCACTCTTTGAGCAATGGTCTCCTCCTGAACGGGAGGTCTCAGGGGTCTGGGGGGTTCTGAAGGAGTTACCGCACGTGCTTGCCGGGGAACCTCCTGGGCCGGCTCCTGGGAAACCTCCCGCGGGGTCTCTTTCTGCGCTGGGGGGTAGGCCTCTCGGGAACTTTCCTTGCTCATTTCGGCGATTTCCTGTGAAACCGTTACGGCCGGGCTTTCCTTGGCCACCTGGGACTGGGACCCGGCGCAGTGGATCGTCCCCGCCGTGAGCAGAAGAGTCATGAGTAAAAGGGAAACCCATCTTGCAGCTTTCATCCCCAATGGACTCCTTTTGAGCATGTTCTTTCCTTCCTTACCCTGGGGGCCCGCCCGGGTTTATGGGCCTTCTTCCCCTCCACAACCCGGGGTCGGGGACGGAAGGCGGAGTGGTGGGGGAGGTGGGCGAACCCGGGGCTTGATAGGCTCCCTCAGGCACTGCCCCCGACGCCCGGGGAACGGGCATGGGGGTCGGCGTCACCGGCCGGGGCATGGGGATCGGGGTCACCGACCGGGGTGCGGGTGAGGTCGGCGCTCCGGGAGAGGGAGCGACGACCGGAGGGGGCCCTGTTGGAGTCGGAACCGGTTGGCTCGGGGAAGTGACCGTGACCGGTACCGAGGGGGTCCTCATTTCCACCCTCCTTTTGGGCGACCGGGGATCGTAGAGCAGGACTTCGAAGGAATCCTCGCCTCCCTCCATGACGATCCGGTCCGGCATGATCTTCGTCAGTTTGTACTCCCCGACCATCTCTCCAACTTTTATGACCTTGGTCTCCCTCTCCCCCTTGTACAGCGGTCGTCCCGGGTTGACGATCGTGGCAACCTGGTAGTCTCCGGCCATTACCACCCCGGAAAGAGTAATCTGGGGCCGGGAGACGGGCTTGGCCATGGACGCGGCGGCCTGACTGGAGAATTCCTTTCGCTCCGGGTTGAAGATATTCTTCTCGGCGATGACGTTGACCGCATCCCGGGCGGCCGGTTCTTCGGGCAGGGCCGCTCCGGAAGGGGGTTCAGCCTTCCCCTCTACCCTTCTGGCCCCCTCCTTTTTCGCGACCAGCGGGGCGGAGGATGACCAGATCGCATAATTCTCATAGCCCAGAATGAGCACGATGAAAAAAAGAAGGATGCTCAGGACTCCGTACCGACCCGTCATGGCTTTTCTCTCCCCTTCTCTTTTTCCCTTTCCTTCCCCTTGTTCCCCTTCATGTAAGCGGAGATGATCATGTTTCCCTGGATGGTGTTGGGCATGCGGGGGTTGAAGACCAGAAGGTCCATCTCGCTGATGGTGATCTTTTTTTCCTGGTGTTCGACCTCATAGAGGAACTGGGCCAAGCCTTGCATGCTGCTCATGGGGTTGAACTCGATCTGGACCGAAATCCGCCGAAAGGATCCCGCTTCCTTGGGGTCTAGACTCCGGAAACTACGGATGGCCAGGCTGTTTTTTTCCGCCAGGCGTTTCACCATATCCTGGAGATTGGCGGCCCCCAGTTGGGGAGTCTCGCCGACCAGAAGCCGCTTCTGGATCTCTTCCCCCTGTTTCAGGATCCGATCGAGGCCTTCCTCCACCGTTTTCCGGTTCTGCAGAACCTCAACGTATTTCTGGAGCAGACGCTGGGTCAGGGCAATCTCCTGGTCCGCTTTTTTCTTGGCCTCCACCAGGGGAACGATCAACAGCGTATAAACGCCCAGCGCCACGGCGACGGCGATGAAGATCCAGAGAAACTTCCTCTTGGAAATGCTGGCCTTGGTCAGAAAGGACAAGTTCATGGCGTCCCTCCCACCCCTTCCAGTCGCATCTTGATTTTGAAACGCTCCCTCTCCTTGTCCACTCCGATCCTTCTTTCCCGTTCCTTGGTGACCGGCGCCAGGAATTCCACTTTTTCGAAGAGCGGCGATTTATCCAGGAGGGAGATGAGCTCGGAAGCCGAGTCGGCAAACCCACTGATCTCGATTTCGCGGCCGGCGAACTTTTGCTGCCAGATCCAGACCGAAGATGGAAGAACCTCGGTCAGCTCCTTCAAAATTTGCACTTTGCTCACCGCCCCGCGAGTCATTTTTTCGAATTCCGCCATCTCCGAGGTCAGCTCGGCCCTCTGTTTCTGGAGCTTTTCCACGGCCTCCACTTCCGGCTTTCGCTTCTTGACCTCGGCCCGGAGGCTTTCAAGCTCGCTCTGGTAGCGGCTGTACACGCCCCCGCCCCAGAAGAGTCCCAGGATCACCGCCAGACAGAGAAGAACCAGGAAAACGGGCTTTCGGTAGTCCCAGACTTTCATGCGCAACTCCGGAGGGAGGAGATTCAGCCTGAAGCGGGTGTCGGTCAAACCGGTCAGGGGTAGGCCGATGGACGGGTAGATGTAGTCGGGAAGGGACTCGTCCGCGCCCACTCCGATTCGCCCCACGGGGGGAGAATTCACCCCTTTCATCCCCTCGGTCTCTTGAAAGCTGGGGAGGGCTTTTTCCGTGGCGTCCAGCCCGTACACAAAAAACATGGCCCGGGAAAGGGAAGGATCCTTTACATTCCCCCGTTTGAAGGCATGGAGGATCCGTTCTTCCTTTTCCTGCGCCGGCAGGGGCAGGTGGAAACTGTCTTTCCACTCCCTTCCTTCCAGGATGTTCATCTCAAAAAACGGATCATTCACATCCAGGAGGACGGAGATCTCGTTTTCCTTCTCGCCCTTATGGTAGAAGAAAAGGTTGAGGGCGGACACGGCCGGAATCTGAATGGAAATGGGCTGGATACCTATCTTTTTCAGTAGGCCTAGGTAGGGGCTCAACTCCTCTTTTTTCATAAAGACGGCGACCAGGTAGATCCACTCGGCCTCTTCTTTCAATACCTGGAAATCGAACCAAAAATCCTCTTTGTCGAAGGGGGTCAGCTTGGGGGCTTCGTATTCCAGGACTTTGCGCAGATTCTCCTTGGTGGCCATGGGCAACCGGAGGAAGCGAACCAGGGTCTTTTCCCGGGGGATGGAGACGGAGACCGTATCCTTACTGATCTCATTCTTGGAGATAAAGGTGCTAATCAGGCTGATCCACTGGGCTTCCTGGACTTCCCGCTGGCCTTCCGTCCAAAGAGGATAGACCCGGTAATCCACCAGACGGATCTTCCGGAAGGACTTCCGGAGGAGGCTGAGGATTAAGTGATTGGTTTTAAAGTCGATTCCCAAGCTGGAGTGAAATAAGGGCATAAACCTAATCTTTTTGCAATTTGTGTGCCAGATTCATGAATTTACCACCCCAATTTCCCCGGTCTTACAGAAAAGAATCCAACCACTGCACGATTTTATACCCGTCTTTTTCCCTGGAGTCCACCTTGACCACCATCCGGATGCCCCGTACCGAACTCCCTCCCTTGCTTTTCCCCCGGGCTTCCACGGTGTAATAGGGGTTCACCACCCCGAACAGGATCAACCGTTGAACCTCGGTCAGGAAGGGCGCGATTTCGGGTACCCTTTGCAGGAGGTCTTGAATATTTTGAAAGCCTTTTTCTCCCCGGGCCTTTAGGATCAGGCGGCAGACCTCCAGGGGCAGCCCCAGGACAACCCGCAGCGCCGGGAGGCTGGCGCTGTTGATGTCGATCTGCTCCCCGGAGGCATAGATGGAAAAAAGGTCCTTCAGCGCCACCGTTTCTCCCCTGCCCGCCTCCCCTTCCATTTTCTTGATCTTCTTCCCGTAGAACAACTCGGGGGTGATCCCGCGAACCAGCAGGAGTTCTTCCACGGAATCGAAGTTTCCATTCTTGCAGTCGTAGGGCTCTTTCAGGGACTGGTAGTATTCATTCTCCGCCCCGTTGACCCGGATAAAATCATCCGGATCCCTCCAGTCCAGGATGGAATCCACGACAATATCCCGGGCCTCCCCCTCAAGGCCCAGGGCGGTCATGATTTTGCGGAGCACCGCGTCGGAAACCCGGTTGAGGTTAACCTTGCCCGCCTCCCCCAAGGCCCGCACCACTCCTTCCGCGCCCTCAAAGGGGAAACGGTATTCCCTTCCGTCGGTCACCCACTCCCTGCTTTCCGGCGGGATCTCTCCTTCCTTGGCCGTCTTCCGCAGCTGCTGCATCCGGGGGTCGTGCTTGAGGATGAGTTCGGCAATGGCCCGCTGGGCGCTCCCCTGGGCGGCGGCGTAGAGCTGGAGTTCCTCCTGATAATTCCGGGTGATGTTGACCTCGGTCCTCATGGCGTAGCAGAACTCCAGGACCACCACCGAGAGGATGGTGACGACCCACAGGACCATGACCAGGGCAACACCCCTTGAATCTGAATTGATTCTCTTCGTCATTCTGACCGATGGAAAAAGGGTCATCCCTTTGTTCTCTTGAAATTCCAAGCACCAAATTCCAAATCCCAAACCGAACACCAATTCCCACATCCCAATTCCAAACTCCCTGTTTGGGGTATGGGAGAATGGAATTTGGATTTTATTTGAAAATTGGGATTTGTCATTTGGGATTTACTCTTTTAGCGGGTTATCGGCGGCACCATCCTGCGCACCGGACCCGTCCTTACCTCTTCGTAGCGGTTTGAAGGAAGCGAAGCCAGGATCATGGTGGAAACCCCTTCGCTCTTCCCTCCTCCTTTTTGGGATAAAAGGGTCAACCGCAGGGCCGTGGGGAGTTCCTTCTCCTCTTTGGCGCTCCACTCCTCCACCCATCCCCCGATCCGGTTTTTTTCCGGGTCTTCCTCCCGGTAGTACTCAAAGCGAACATCGGCCAGCCCCTCAAAAATGGGGACCGCCGCGTCTTCCGGCGGATTCTCCTCCAGGAAATTTTTGTTGAGGACTCTCCCTTCGTACAGGATGAGCCGGCCCCCCCCTTTTCCGCCTTCCCGGAACTCGTAGAAGGCGTACACCAGCCCGGAGGCTTTTTTGGCCTTCAGGGAAAGGGCGGAGACGAATTTCAGGGAACGGGCTTTCCCCTCGAAGGCCAGGTAGTCGCCCTCGGCCTTCTGGGTCTTGATCTTGTAAGGGACGGCCGATTTCATCTGCTGTGAAATCAACTGGGAGGCGATGCGGGTCCGCTGGTATGCCTCCTTGTTCGTTTCCCCTTTTTCCCAGGCGGCGATGCCCAGCCGGAAGGCCCCGAAAATCATGAGCAGAATAAACCCCATGATCGTCAGGGTAACCATCACCTCCACCAGGGTGAAAGCCGCGGCCTGCCCCCCGCAGAAATTTTTTTTAAGTCCTCTGTCCACTTTCTTCCGCTTTCAGAAGTCGGTAGGATTCCACAGCGGTCGTCCTTTCCCGGGTTCCCGATTTCCATAGCACATCGATCCGTACCCAGTACAGGGCCACCGGCGGCTGGTAGCTGGTCTCCCTGCCGGGGGGAAGGAGGTCCACTTTTTTCACTTCCACCTGCCACCGGTATTCCCGGTCGAATTCGCCCTCCTGGGTTCCTTCTTCCAGGCTTTTGGCCAGGGAGATTTCCTCCAGCTTCATCCGGGCATATCCCACCGCCTTGGTATATTCTTCGGCGGTTCGCCCCAGGCGCAGGCCGCCGCTGAAAAGCTCGATGATAATGGTAAGCCCGATGCCCAGGATGGCCATGGCCACCATCACTTCGAGGAGGGTAAATCCCTGGTTTTCGCCCCTCACCCTCATGCTTCCTCGATCTCTACCATCCCGGTCAGAAAATGCACCTTGATCCGGAAACCCTTCTGGTCCTGCATCTCCAGAAGAATGGTGCCGCCGTTGGACCCGCCGGTGGGATAGAATTCGATGGCCGGAAGATCCGAGGGATACTCGGGAGAAGGGATCTTCATCTCTTTCATCTGGATTCCGCCCGGCAGGACGTACCGTTTCTCCAGGAGGATGGCCTCCTCCCTTTCCCTCTTCCCCTTTTCCTCCTCCGTCTCCTCCCCCTCCTTTTCTTCCCTTTCCAGCGACCGAACCCTCACTTCTCTTAAGTCCGCATCAAACAGGACCTGGTGGATTTTTCCCTTCTGGATGGATTCAGAGCGGAAATAGCGCAGAATCGCCGATATTTTTTGCGCGGAGGTCTTGAGCTCCACGCGCTTGGAAAAACGGGAGAGCGAGGGGGTCACCAGGGCGACGGAGAGGCTGAGCAAAACCAGAACGATGACCAGCTCGATCAGGGTGAAACCCCTGTCCCTCATCCTTTCACGTCCTTCCAGCTGACCACGTCTTGGTTTTCGCCCTCCCCTCCCGGGGCTCCGTCGAGTCCGTAGGAGATGAGGTCGTAATCCCCGTGCTCCCCCGGGGACTTGTAAAGGTAATTTTTTCCCCAGGGGTCCAACGGGATCTCTTTGGGAAGGTATGGGCCTTTCCAGTTTTCCATGCCCGAGGGTTTTTCCCGCAGGGCTTTCAGACCCTCTTCGGACGTGGGGTACCGCCCCACATCCAGCCTCAGGACATCGAGGGAGGTTCCGAAGAGCTCAATCTGGGTTTTGGCCGACTTCAGTTTAGCCTCGCTGACTCTCCCAAAAAATTTGGGAGCAACAAAAGCCGCCAACAACCCAAGGATGATAATCACCACCATAAGTTCAATCAGGGTAAAACCTCTCTCTTTTTGCTGGGTCACCTCTTTCATCTTCCCTCCCATCGAATTCCGGATTAAAAAAAAATTCAACCACAGAGAGCGCAGAGAACACAGATATTTTTTAGAATATTTCAAACCCGGTTTTCTCCCTCACGGGATTGTCTAATATTCTGCGCATCGGAATTTAAAACGAATCCGAACGATTTATCTCTTCAAACCTAGATGAATCCCGCGAAAGACCTTCCGTATTTCTGCCCTTTGGGGTCTTTATGGTTTAAGACAAAAATGTCTCTGCGCCCTCTGCGTTCTCTGCGGTGAAAAGTCATGACCTCCGGCAGAGCCGGAGGCTTGAAAACCGTGAACCGCTCAAAGCGGATTGTTAATACATTGCCCACCTAAAGGTGGGACCTATTTAATGAGGTTTAATTGATCTTGGTAAAATTCTGCTTTCGCCCCATATAAACCCTTGCACGGAATATTTGGGCGGTATAGAGATCAGCATGTGAACATGATCTGGCCGAAGATGTCCCTCAAGAATTTTACACTCCTTTTGCATTGCGAGGTCCTTCAACAATGTCCCCATGTGCTCTCTCAATTTACAAAACATTACCTTTTTCCGATACTTGGACTCTCTACGTCGTCCATTGAAACCCTCCTGTCTGTTGACTTTGAACGGTTCACAGCTGGGAGGGTTTCTTATTTTCCCGGAAATGTCAAACTTTAATAGTCACCCCGGCATAGCCGGGGGTTTACCTAAGGGCAATTATTAAAAAGGTATTTCGTTGATGCTGAAGATCGCCAGGAGCATGGAGATCACGATAAAACCCACGACTCCCCCCATGACTAAGATGAGCAAGGGTTCCAGGAGCGAGACAAAGCGTTTGACCGCAGTGTGCACATCCTCTTCGTAGGTCTCCGCCACTTTGGTCAGCATCTCTTCGATGCGCCCCGTCTCCTCTCCCACGTTGATCATGTGCACGGCCAGGGGGGGAAAAACCCCCGTTTCCTCCAGCGTCCGGGCCACGGCCTTTCCTTCCCTCAGCCGGTCATGGATGTTTCCGATGGCCCGGGAGACGGCCAGGTTCTGGGAAATCTCTCTCACCAGGCTGAGGGCCGAAAGAATGGGGACCCCGCTCTGCAGCAGGGTGGCCAGAGTCCGGGCGAAACGGGCCACTTCGATCTTCTTGATGATATTCCCGACGGCCGGCCATCGCAGCTTGGACCGGTCCCAGCGGAACCTTCGTTCCTCGCCCTGGTTATACGCCCTCAGGGAAAAATAGAGGAGGGCCAGCATCCCCGCCCCTACCCACCAGTAATCGCGCACGTACCGGGAAAGATTGAGCATGATCTGAGTCGGCAGGGGAATGGCCTGTCCCATGTCGGAGAAGATCTTGGCGAACCGGGGAATGACAAAGGTAACCAGGATGACGATGGAGGCCCCGCTCACCGCGGTCAGGATGAGGGGGTAGATCATAACCGAAACCAAAAAATCCTGGATTTCCTTCGCGCTCTGCAGGTATTTGACCAGCCGGGAGAGAATCACTTCCAGGAACCCCCCCGATTCCCCGGCTTTGACCATGTTGACAAAGAGCTTGGAAAAGATCCGGGGATGGTTTCCCAGCGCCTCGGCCAGCGAGCTTCCTTCCCGGATCCGGGTCAGGACATCCTGCACCACCCTTTTCAGCCGGGGGCCCTTCGTCAGGGAACCCAGGATCTGCAGGCTCCGGTCGATGGGCAGCCCGGCGGAGATCAGGGTCGAGAGTTCCTGGGAAAAAGCCAGCAACTGCTTCATCCCCACCCGCTGGGGCAGGAAGGAAAACCGCGGACCTCCCCCCGCTTCCCCGGCGGCCGTTACCCGGACCGGAATGTATCCCAGCTGGTGGAGACTGCGGACCACCGCCTTCTCGTCGTGGCCTTCCATGGAGCCTTCCACGATCTGTCCGCTTAGGTTGGTTGCTTTATAGACGAAATCGGCCATCGTTCCCTACAAGAGCTGTTCTTCCTGACTCACCCGCAGGACTTCCGAAACCGTGGTGATCCCCTCCCTGACTTTCAGCCAGCCGTCCTGCCGGAGGGTTCGCATTCCGGCCTTGCGGGCTCTTTCCTTGATGAGGTTGGCGTCTCTCTTCTCCAGAATGAGCTTCTGAATGTCTTCGGTAACCTGAAGAAGCTCATAGATCCCCACCCGCCCCCAATAGCCGGTATTCCCGCACTGCGGACATCCTTTCACATCGAAAACCCTGATCTCCTCGGGATTGACGCCGTCCATTTTCATTTCCTGGAGGATCGCCGGGTCCGGGGAAGAAGGCTCCCGGCAGTAGGGACATGCGGTGCGCACCAGCCTCTGCGCCAGGATCCCGATGATGGTCGAGGAGAGAAGATAGTCTTCCATCCCCATGTTGATCAGGCGGGTGATGGCGCTGGGAGCGTCGTTGGTATGGAGGGTGGAGAGAACCAGATGGCCGGTGAGCGCCGAATGAATGGCGATTTGCGCCGTCTCGGAATCCCGGATCTCTCCGATCAGGATCACGTCGGGGTCCTGACGGACGATGGAGCGCAGGGCATTGGCAAAGGTCAAGTTGATGGCCGGCTTCACCTGGATCTGGTTGATCCCCTTCAGCTGATACTCCACCGGATCTTCCACGGTGATGATCTTCTTATCCGGCGAGTTGATCTTCTCCAGGGCGCAGTACAGGGTCGTCGTCTTGCCGCTTCCCGTGGGGCCCGTCACCAGGATGATTCCGTGCGGGTGCTGGATGAGTTCTTGAAAAGCTTTCAGGGTATCCCGGCCAAAGCCCAGTTTCATGATGTCCAGGACGATGCTGCTCTTGTCCAGGATCCGCAGGACAATGGACTCGCCGTGAATCGTGGGCACGGTGGAAACCCGGAAGTCAATCTCTTTTCCCTTCACCCGGAGCATGATCCGACCGTCCTGGGGAAGACGTCGCTCGGCGATGTTCAGCTTGGCCATGATCTTGACCCGGGAGATGATCGCCGCCTGCAGCCGCTTGGGGGGCGACTCTACGTCGTGGAGCACCCCGTCGACCCGGTAGCGCACCCGAAAATTATCTTCAAAAGGCTCCAGGTGGATGTCGGAGGCCCTCCTTTCGATGGCCCGGGTGATGATCAGGTTGACCAGCCGGATGACCGGCCCTTCCGAAGCCATATCCCTCAGCTGGTCTACGTTTTCCTCTCCCTCCGCCTGAAGGTCCGGGATACTGTCCATATCCTCGATGATCTTTTCCATGGAGGACCCGCCGGCCCCGTAGGAACGCTCGATGGCTTCCAGGATCTTCGCCTCCTGTCCGAAAAGCACCTGAATTTTCTTGTTGGTGGCCAGCCGGATGGCATCGATGGCGTAGAAGTCATAGGGATCGGCCATGATCACGGTGAGGGTATTGTTTTCCATCGGGCCGGGAATGAACTTGGACTCTTTCATGAACTGGACGGACAGGTTTTCGTAGAGGGTGGGTTCCTTGGGAAAGTCATCTTCGGTTGCCGATTTCACCCCGTAAAAGGTTTCGGCCGCTATACGGAAACGGTCCGGGGTGAGGAGGCCGGGTTTGATGAAATGCTCCTCCACCGAGAAATCAGCTGGTAGAGCTCCAGTGGGGAAGGCTTCGTCAAAAACGGCTTTCTGGATGACTCCTTGATCCAGCAAAAACTCAAGAAATTGAGGATTTAGCATAAAATCCCTGACCCCCAATCTAGCTTTTTGCGATCTCCATCGGTCGGTCAAAGACGGCTATAGGAAGCGGGATTACGGCCCCCAAATTCTTCTTTCTGCCCCGTTTCGAGGTAATAAAGGATTTTCTTATTTCTACCCTTTTTACACCGGAAAGCCAATTTTTACCTGATTATATAATAAAACCCTTCGGTCAAGATAAATAAATTTATTCACTTTCAGGCCTTCCTGGTATGTTTTATCGGATGTATCAAGGGATTTCTTAAATCCATCTGTCCGAAATCCTGTTGTTTTCTTATAGTTTCTTTGCTATTTTCGGCTTTTGGGGGATAAAGAAGTAGAGAGACCAGCTCATGGGAAAAAACGACGAAAAGATTTTTGGCTTTCACCGGAATATTTTCTTTTTGGGATTGGTCAGTCTTTTCACGGATATAAGCAGCGAAATGATTTACCCGCTCCTTCCGGTCTTTCTCATCTCGGTGCTGGGGGTCGGACCCACCTTTGTGGGGCTGGTTGAAGGGGTGGCCGAGGCGACCGCCTCCTTTCTCAAGCTCTTTTCCGGCTGGGTCTCGGACCGGCGGCAGAAAAGAAAATTTCTGGTCGTTTCGGGATACACTTTGTCCACCGTGACCCGCCCATTGGTGGCTGCGGCCACGGCTGGATGGCATGTTCTTTTCATCCGTTTTCTCGATCGGGTGGGTAAAGGAATCCGTACCTCGCCCCGCGATGCCCTGGTTGCCGACTCCACCCCCGAATCGGAATATGGAAAAGCCTTCGGCTTCCAGCGGGCTCTGGACCACACAGGAGCAGTCATCGGCCCTCTGATCGCCTTTCTCCTCCTGACTTTCATCACCCAGCAGTACCGGACCCTGTTCCTTCTGGCTTACATTCCGGGGATCATCGCCCTGATCCTATTGATTTTTGGGGTGAAGGAAAGGAAAGCGGCTCAGCCCGGGCCTTCCTCCCAGCCGGTTCAGCTGACCCTCCGCCCCTTTGACCGCCGTTTCAAGATCTTTCTTCTGATCATCATTCTCTTCAGCCTGGGAAATTCCAGCGACGCTTTCCTGATCCTCAAGGCCAAGGAGGCCGGGGTTTCGTTGTCCCTCCTGCCCGTTCTTTGGGCGGTTCTTCATATTTCCAAATCCCTCTCCGCCACGCCCGGGGGCATTCTCTCGGATCGTTACGGGAGAAGAAAGATGATCATTGCCGGGTGGATTCTCTACGGCGGGGTATACTTCGGATTTGCCTGGGCTCAAACTTCGGAGACGGTCTGGATTCTATTCGCCGTATATGGCCTCTTCTATGGTTTGACCGAAGGAGGCGAGAGGGCCCTGGTGGCCAACCTGGTCCAGCCCCATCTGCGAGGAACGGCTTACGGCCTCTTCCATTTTTCCATCGGTCTGAGCACTTTACCGGCAAGTCTCTTGATGGGTTTCCTCTGGGAAACTTTCAGCCCTAAGGCGGCCTTCAGCTTCGGGGCGGTCCTGGCGCTTTTAGCAGCAGTCCTTCTTTGGCTAACGGTACGAGAGGGAAGTTCTGAGGCTGTCAAATAGTCGTGTAATCGCGGCCCCGGATCGTCGCCTGGCAGGGCAGCCGTATAGTCAGTCAGCCTATTTAGTCCTGAATCCTGATTCCTGTTTCCTGAATCCTGTTTCCTGATTCCTGAATCCTGCCCCCGGCCCCCTGCCCCCTACACCCTGATTTTATGGATGGGAAACACATTCTCCCGGATGTAGCCGAGTACCCGGTCCACCTCCCGGTTGACCTTTTCTCTCGTGGCGCCTTTCATGTAGACGGTCTTATCCTGCAGGCTTCCGACCTCCATCTCGGGCCCGAACATCATTCCGCCTACGAGGCCCACGTATTCATCCCGCGGCTCCAGGTCATTCAAGATCCCCCAGGCGAGAGTCCAGCTCCGGGCGGTTTTGAAGACATCATACCCCCCCCCTCCCAAGGCCAGGATGCGGGGCGAAAGATCCTTTAGCTTCTTTACCGCCTCGCAATAGCCCATGTTGGTCATGCTCAAATGAGTCAGAGGGTCGGAGATGTGCGTGTCAGCCCCCAGTTCGGCGACCACCAGATCCGGGGAATAGGCGTTCAGGAGCGGGGGGACCACTTCCGAAAAGGCCCGGATAAAAGCGTCGTCATCGGTATTCTGCGGCAAAGGGAAATTGACGTTGTATCCCCTTCCTTCCCCTTCCCCGATCTCGTTTTCGAAGCCCGACCAGGGATAAAGGTCCTTGCCGTTTTCATGGAAGGAAACCACCAAAACCCGCGGGTCGCGGTAATAAGCGTCCTGGACGCCGTTGCAGTGGTGGGCGTCGATATCCACGAAGGCGATCCGCAACCCCTGCTTCAGGAGATGGTTGATGGCGATGGCCACGTCGTTCAGGTAGCAGAAACCTTCGGCATGGTCCCGGCCGGCGTGATGGAATCCCCCCAGGGGATTGAAGGCCGCCTGGGCTTCTCCCCCGGCCAGCATTCTGGCTCCAAGGAAGGTAGCCCCCGCCGCCAGGGCGGCATAATCGTACATTCCGGAGAAGATGGGATTATCCTCCGTCCCCAGTCCGAAACGCAGGATTTTAGGGTCCACGGTCAGGAAGTCGCTGCCTCCGCTACGGATCATGTCCGGCCAGAGCTCGCTGGCCACGGCGGCGGAATCCAGATCCCTCATTATCTTCAGGTAGGCCGGGTCGTGAAAATCGACCAGGGTTTCATATCCCAGCGGTTCCGGTTTGACGATCCGGATCCAGGGACGTTCGATCAGGCCGTAGCGGCGGCAGAGGTCCATGGTCAGCCTGGCGCGTACCGGCTTGAAAGGATGGGCGGGGCTGTACTCGAAATTGGCCATTGCATCGGAATATACGAAAATGCTCCGAAAATTCTCGTCACGCGGTCTCATAGCCCCTGCATAATACACAACGCAACTTTAGTCAACAATTTTTCCTTTCTTTGCCGAGCCCAGGTTCTGAGAAGAGAGGCTTGCCCATGGGGTTCAGCCCGGGGGGATTTGGACCATCATCCTGAGGCGTCTATTCTTCGATTGGATCGGGCCTGTCCCGGGGAAATCCGCAAGGGGTTATGCTTTGTTTTGTTCAGTCTTCTCTTCGAATCTATTTTTCTCTCTGGCCTCTCTTTTGCCCCCCCTTTACTTCAGCCTTTCCCTTTTCTGCGAAAAAGCAAGCTTGTGGCCCGGAAGCAAGGGCGTTACGCGGAAAAAGCATCGGCGGGAAAAGAATTTGCCCTGGAGATCCCCCCGTGCTTTTGCCCGCCCGATCCAAGAAATGATGCGCGCCTCATGATTTTTGCGCGTAACGTCCTTGCTTCCGGGCCGGGCAACGTCTGAAATTCAATAGGGCTTAGGCCTATTTGCCGGAAAGTTAAGGGCGCAAGCATCTGAGTCTCAGTTGACAGCTTTTCCTGGTCCATTTAAACTTTTACTATAACCCACATTGAGAGGTTGGCCATGGATTCTCCCGAAGCAAAAATCGGAGAGCGGTTTCAGCAGGAGACCAAATACTACCGTCCTTCCTACGTTGCCAGAGCCCCGGGAAAAGCCCCCGGCCCGGTCGCTTCTAAGGTCATTCCCTTGCCTTCCCCTTCGCTCACGGGCGGGCTGCCCCTATGGAAGGCCTTGCAGAAGAGACGTTCAATCCGCGATTATTGTCCGGAGCCCCTTTCTTTGAAGGATCTTTCCAACCTCCTGTGGGCCACTCAGGGGATTACCGAGAAGGCCTTTGGGCCCTGGTACCGCACCGCCCCCTCAGCAGGGGCCCTCCATCCGATCGACACCTACCTGGTCGTGAATCGAGTGGAAGGGTTGGAGCCCGGAATTTATTTCTTCGACGTGGCGGAATTTTCCCTGAGTTTAAGGAGGATGGGGGATTTTTCCGGCCCCATCGCTCAGGCCGCCCTGAACCAGGATATGGCCCGGACCGCCGCGGTGGTTTTCGTCTGGGTCGCGGTCATTCAGCGCTCGCGCCAGAAATACCGCCAGCGCGCCTACCGGTACATTTACCTGGACTGCGGCCACATCGCCCAAAATCTCTACCTCGCGGCCACGGCCCTGAACCTGGGCTGCTGCGGCGTCGCGGCCATTTTTGACGACGAGGTTAATGATTTAGTAGGAGTGGATGGGCAGGAGGAGACAGCTATCTATCTGGCGATGGTAGGGAAGAAATGACCCCTTAATGCGGAATAAAAAACTTAACCGCAGAGGTCGCAGAGCACGCTGAGGGAAAAACGCCCAAAGGCTAAACGCCCATGGGGCAAGAGAAAAAAAGCCCTCATTTTCAAGGCTTCCCTGAAGGCCAAAACTGCCAAGGGGCTTTCATGGAATGATCTCTGCGCTCTCTGCTTCCTCCTCAGTCATCTTCTTGTGTTCATCTTGCCTTTATCAGCGGAGGATAACGAAAAAGAAAGATTTTCGTCCCCAAAAATTAAAGAATAACCAAAAACCGCAGAGATCCGGGAGGACGCAGAGATGCCGAAATATACACAAAATGATTTGTATTTATAGCCTTCAGGAAGAAAAGGCTCTGCGGTCTCTGCGTGCTCAGCGGTTCAAATTTTTTCTTCATCCGCGGCGAATACATCCGCATTCAGCTTGACTTTGCCTTTTTCCACGGCGATTCCTTCCAGTTTTAGAAGTTCCGCTTTCAAATCCAGCCCCCCGGGCGCGGAAAAACCGGTTAGACGGCCGTCGCTGCCCACGATCCGATGACAGGGAACAACCAGGGGCCAGCGGTTTTTGCCGTTGGCATTGCCTACTGCCCGGAGGCCCTTCGGGTTTCCGATCTTCCCGGCCAGCCAGCGGTAGGTGTGGACCTTTCCGAAAGGAATGCCGAGCATAACCTGGTAGGTCTTTCGCTGGAAAGGGGTGGCGGAGGAAAAGTCCAGGGGCATTTCGAATTTCTTCCTGCGCCCGCCGAAATATTCCAGGATTTCCCCTTTGGCCCGCGCCAGGGCATGGCCCCCTTCCCGGCCATCGGAAAATTCCTTGACGATTCGTTCACGCAAATCCTCTCGGGATGGCTCAGGAAGGTAAATGCGCTCCACCCCCTTTTCACCCCCCACCAAACCCATCCACCCGAGCTTCGTCCGGAAAAGGATGAAGGCTCTTTCCATTTTTCTCCCCCCAGAAAATGATATTCCCCTACCCTCCCAGCCGGGAAAATTCGGCCCAATCGAAATCTGCGGGTTGAAGGGGATTGAAAAAAGCGGAGGCGGTTCGCGAACCGCCCCTACCCAAGAATCGGATGATTTTCGAAATACGAAAAACCAGGGATTTAGAGCGACGTCTTATCCTTCAGAAGATCCTTGATGAAAGCTTCCGTCTGGTGAACTCTCACCCCCAGGGTGTTGTAAAAGGCCTCCACGTATTCCCGAAAGGTGGCTTGGCGTCGGATGATCATCTTCAACCCGTAACTGCGACAGAATTCGCAGACTCGCCAGAAAAGCTCGTCCTTCAAGAGATCCTCTACTTCGGTGACCTGCTTTTTCCCGCACTTGGTGCAGATGACTTCTCTTATGATTTTCATCCCGCCGGATTCCCTGTCCCTGAAAGAAGGAATAGCTTCTCTTCTTAGTTTTTAGGGTCATCTCCAAATCAGTTGAACGAATATTTTATGGAAACCTGTCAAGGGCCCGGAAGGAAAGTCAGATTGCGCCGCAAGCATCGGCGGGATATGGATTTCCATAGCCTCTCTGCTTGCCTTCCGCAAAGCGCAGCGGGGGTGGGAAGAGAAAACTTCGATGAGATGACAGAACACCCCCGCCACAACTAAAAAGAGATATGTGCCTCATGATTGCAAGCAATATGACTTTTCTTCCGGGACCCTGGAATCACCTGGCATTTCGAATATACCAGCTCTTTGGCTCTCAACTAATTTGGAGATGATCTTCTTTTTATTTTAGGACAGGCCGGGTCTATTGTAAACCCGGGAATTCCGGCGGCTTCAATCAGGAACGGTGCCGGGGAGGTTCGCCCCCCCGGCGGCAGGATTTTTCAGGGCGGCTCAAACAGGCCGCTTTTGGCTTTCTTCTTCCCGGAGAACTTTTTTCAGGACCTTTCCCACGTGGGACTTGGGAAGTTCATTCCGGAATTCAACCCGGGTGGGGACCTTGAAGCGCGCCAGGTTCTGCCGGCAGAACTCGATAATCTCCTCGGCGGTGGCTTTCTGCCCGGGTTTCAGGACTACAAAGGCCTTTACCGTCTCTCCCCGGTAGGGATCCGGGACCCCCAGAGCGCAGGCTTCCAGAATTTTGGGGTTCAGGTAGAGCGCCTCTTCGACTTCGCGGGGATAGACGTTGTACCCCCCGCAGATAATCATGTCCTTCTTCCGGTCCACGATGTAAAAATACCCTTCTTCATCCATCTTGGCGATGTCGCCGGTGTAGAGCCACCCGTTGCGGAGACTCTTAGCCGATTCTTCCGAGCGGTTCCAGTACCCCTTCATCACCTGGGGCCCGCGGATGCAGAGTTCGCCTTCTTCTCCGGGGGGAAGGTCCTTCTCCCCGGTTTCCAGGTCCACGATTTTGGAATCCGTGTCCGGGCGGGGGAGGCCGATGCTGCCGATCTTCCTCTGTCCGGAGAAAGGATTGGCGTGGGTCACCGGGGAGGCCTCGGTCAGCCCGTATCCCTCGCTGATCTTCCCTCCGGTCAATTCCTCGAACTTCCTCAGGGCCTCCACCGGCATGGGGGCCGAGCCGGAGCTGCACACCTTGATGGAAGAGATGTTGTAATCCCTGACCTTCGGGTGGTTGATGATGGCGATGTACATGGTCGGAACGCCCGGGAACCGTGTGGGCTGATGGGCATTGATCGCTTCCAGGCAGTCGTCCACCTGGAAACGGGGCAGGAGGATGATCGTGGCCGCCAGGTAGATGGCTTCGTTCATGGTCACGGTCATGCCGTACACGTGGAAAAAGGGGAGAACCGCCAGCATTCGCTCCTTCCCCCTTTCCGCACCCACGTTCCAGCTCACACATTGGACCACGTCCGACACCAAGTTGTAATGGGTTAACATGGCTCCTTTGCTGAACCCGGTCGTGCCCCCGGTGTACTGTAGGAGGGCCACCTCATCCGGATCTACGGACACCGAGGGGGGGGGCTGCGATTTTCCTTTCTTCAAAAGCTCAGCGTATTCGTGGATCCCCGGCCTGCCCCCTCCCCCCTGCCCCCTGCCCCTTTCCCCGCGGACGTGTTCATCCAGGTCCGTGAGAATGATGGTCTTCAGCGGGATCTTTCCCTGCACGGCCTCCAGCCTAGAGAGAAGGTCCCGAGCAGCTACGATCGTTTGAGCTCCGGCATCGTGGAGCTGGAATTCCAGCTCCCGCTCCACGTACATGGGGTTCACGTTGACCACTACCCCTCCCAGCCTGAGGATGGCGTAATAGGCGACGATATACTGGGGGCAGTTGGCGAGCATGATCGCCACCCGCTGGCCCTTCTTAATTCCAATCTGATGGAGGCCGGAAGCCAGGTCCCGGGCCCACCCCGCCAGCTCGCGGTATTTGATCCTCTTGCCCTGAAAGATGACCGCGTCCAGGTCGGGGAACTCCTTTGCCGTGTCATCCAGGACCTGGTAGAGCGGGATCCGGGGATAATCGATATGGTGGGGCACGCCTTCCTCATAAAACTTCAACCAGGGTCGTTCCATGCTCTCACTCTCCTTATTAAAAGACCGGATCATCTCCAAATTAGTTGATTGAATATTTTATGAAACCCTGTCAAGGGCCCGGAAGGAAAGTCAGATTGCGCCGCAAGCATCGGCGGGATATGGATTTCCATAGCCTCCCGGCTTGCCTTCCGCAAAGCGCAGCGGGGGCTGCAAAAGAAGAATTCGATGAGGGGACAGAACACCCCCGCCATAGCTAGGAAGGGATATGTGCCTCATGATGGCAAGCAATATGACTTTCCTTCCGGGACCCTGGAATCACCTTACATTTTGAATATATAAGCTTTGTCCCTCAATTAATTTGGAGATGATCCTAAAAGCTCAGGTTCCAAGAAAAACCCGGATGAAGGCTTCCACATCCTGCCGGATGAAATCTTCCAAAGACAAATCTTTGCGCTCCAGAAGTTCGGTCATATCCAAGAAAGTCTCGACAAAGGTGGCCTTCTGGACTTCCTGGCTCTCCCAGAAGA
>JAPLIW010000626.1 GCA_026388915.1 Deltaproteobacteria bacterium | reverse complement strand
ATCCCTCCTTGTCTTTGGAATAATGGAATATTAGAAACCATGGAAAATTGGAATAATGGAATGCTGGAATATTGGGTTTGAAAGCGAAGAATCAATTTTATTCTTACCCATCATTCCATTATTCCAATATTCCGTTATTCCATGTCTATTGCTTTTCGAAACTTGTAATACTGATACATCACCCCGGCCGCCTTGGCCGCCCGCTCCGGCGTGCGGAATTGGGCCAGGGCGAATTCCGATTTACCTGTCCCTTTGCCCCTGGGAAAGTTCGTCCCCACGGCAAAGACCGGTTTCCGGTATTTCTCCACCAGCTGGCAGACCCGTTCGTAAATCCGCATCCGGCTCTCAGACACATGCTGCATAATCTTTTCGGTCTTGTCGCCCGGAAGGATGCCTTCGGCCTTTTTTTTGATGTCCGGCAGGAGGTGGGCCAGGGGACCGGCATCCCCGCTCAGGGAGATCACCGCATCCACTTTCTCCCAGGAAATCAGGGCTTCCAGGCACTCAATGTAGGGATCCATGCCCATGGTGGCGACCATGTCCACCGGATTCCCCCGACTCCAGAAAGCGGGGAGAAGGCTGTCCAGCCTGCGGACGATCGATTCATCCAGAGGGGGAACCTCCAATCCCAGTTCGTTGCAGGCATCCGCGGTGATGACTCCCCATCCCCCGCCCCGGGTGAGGATGCCGACCCGGTTTCCCCGTGGAAGGGGGAGGGAAGAGAAGGCCGCGGCCAGTTCCAGCATTTCTTCGGTGGTGGAGGCCCATAGAATCCCGGCCTGCCGGAAGGCGGCTTCGTACACCTCCTTCACTCCGGCCATGGCTCCGCTGTGGGATTTGGCCGCACGCGTACCGGCTTCGGTTCTTCCCCCTTTGTAAGCGATGATCGGCTTATGGGGGGTAATATTCCTGGCTTTGGTCAAGAACTCCCTGCCGTCATCCAGGCCTTCGATGTAAAGAAGGATGACCCGGGTGTCCGGGTCCCTGCCCAGGCAATCCAGATAATCTTCGGATCTCAGATCCCCTTCGTTTCCACTGCTCACATATTTGCTGAAGCCGACGGCGAACTTCTCCCCCCAGCCCAGCATCTGGGTGCCGATGTTCCCGCTCTGCGACACGAGGGAGACCGCCCCCCTTCTGGGCCTCACCGGGGGCATCAGGGCGGTCAGGCGGGCCGAAGCGCTGAAGATGCCCATGGTGTTCGGCCCCACCAGCCGCAACCCTCCGGAGCGGGCGATTTCGACGATCTCCCTTTCCAGCCGGGCGCCCTCTTCTCCCGTTTCGCTGAAATCCGAGGTGATCACGATGGCCATCCGGATTCCTTTCCGGATGCACTCCTGGACCGCCTCTTTGGTTACCCGGGCCGGAATGGCGATGACCGCCAGGTCCACGGGTTCCGGGATATCGGTCAGCTTTGGATAAGTCGGGTGATTGAAAACCATTTCCCCTTTCGGGTTCACGGGGTAGAGCTTTCCCTGGTATCCCCCCATGAGAATATTCAGAAAGACAATGGCCCCCCACTTTTCGATATTACTCGTAGCCCCGATCATGGCGATCGATTTGGGGTTGAAGAGGAGATCAAAATTCGGTTCCGCCGGTTTTGTCATTTGAATTCCTTTAAAATTCTGGGTCCTTCAGGCACCCGAAAAAACCATCCGCAGCAGGGGCGGGTTTGAAACCCGCCCCTACTTTAGGCGCTTCAGGCCATTTTTCTAACCCTATATTGGTCAAAGAGGAGAAGAAATGTCAAGTAGGGGCAATCACGCCAAGGCGTGATGAATTGCCCCTACGCCGATTCTGAAGCTGGTTGCTGCTTTTTTAGCGTCTGGATGAGATTTCCCACCTGGCTCAGGGGAACCCGGATCTTTTGCCCCCCCTGCCGGATTTCCACCTCGGGGCCCTTTTCCCCCTGAACCCTTTGGACTTCGATTCTTCCCTCTTGGGCCCCGACCTCTTCAGCCGGAGCGAACTCCGCGTACGAGGGTGGGATGTATCCCGGGTTGATCCAGTCCAGGGGCTTAAATTCGGCAAACTGGATGAGGGTCCCGAAGGCATGTTTGGGATGGACATACATTTCTTTCCAGCCGGGAAAGGGCTCGGCCAGGCCAAAGGTGGGAATCCCGTTATCTTCCAGCTTTCGGTGAACCTCTTGGAGGTTATTTACCTGGATGGTGATGTGGTGAGGTCCTTCTCCGCGATGGTCTAAAAATTTCTGCACGAAGCTATCCTTTTCCAGAGGATCGATGAGTTCGATGAAGCAGGAAGTTCCCAGCTCGATGGTGGTCCAGCGGAACTTCTGCCAGGGCACCGGGGCTTCGAAGAGGTTTTTCCCTCCCAGAACCTCGATGAAAAAAGCCTTGGCCTTGGCTTGGTCCCTCACCGCAATGGAAACGTGGTCGATCCTCCGAATCATGATTTCCTCCCCGCCCGCGAATATTCAAACTGCCTTTCTTACCTAACATGGTTTGATAAAAAAGTGCAAGTTGCCGGTTGTTCGTTGCTATTTTTTTGCTATTTTTTTGGTTGACCCCCTTCTGAGAATATACTATTTTAGTGAGTGATCACTTAATAACCGGCAAGGGGGGGAAAGGCATGGGAAATCGAATGACGGCAGAGGACCGCAGGGGGCAGATCCTGCGCGGGGCCATGGAGCTCTTTGCCGAAAAAGGTTTCCGCGGGGCCACGACCCGGGAAATTGCCCGGCACCTGGGGATCAGCGAAGCCCTCCTGTTCAAATACTTCCCCAGCAAGGAAGCGCTCTACTGCGCCATCATCCAAAAAAGGACCGACGGAACCGAGGAGATGTTCTTCCCCAAAGAAGCCATCCAGGCCAAAGATGACCGGCAGGTTTTCCGCTCGATTGCCTCCAACCTGATCGCCAAGAACACCGAAGACCCTACCTTCATGCGGCTCATTCTATACAGCGCCCTGGAGGGCCACGAACTCTCCCGCATCTTTTTCGAAAACCATGTCATGGGAAAAACCCGCCTATTGTCGGACTATATCCGCCAGCGGATCAAGGAAAAGGCTTTCAAGCCGGTCCCCCCGCTTCTGGCCGCCAGGGCCTTCATGGGGATGATCATTCATTATGTCCAATTCCGGGAAATTTACGGTATGAAAAGCTTTATCAAATTCTCTCAGAAAAAGGCGGTCCATACCTTCGTGGACACGTTCCTGAATGGATTAACCGGAAACATTAAAAAGAATGGAACCCCAAAGCGAAAAGCCAACTTCTAAACCCCGTAAAAGGAGGGTCATGATCCTCCTGGGAGTCGTCTGCCTCGGGATCGCGCTTTATTTTGGAATCCAATGGCTCCTTTTCCGCTGGCATTACGTCTCCACAGATGATGCCCAGGTGAAAGGAAATCTGGTCAATCTCAGCGCCAAAGTATCCGGGAGAATTGTGCAGCTGCGGGTGGAAGAAGGGGACCGGGTCCAAGCCGGCCAGGTTCTTGTGGAGATCGACCCCCAAGACTACCAGGCCGCCCAGGCCCAGGCCCAGGCCAGCCTGGAGATGGCCCGCCATGATTTGGCCAAAGCGGTTACCCAGCTTTCTCTGACCAGAGACCGGGTGATTCAGGGTATTGGCACGGCGGAAGCCTCGTTACGGGAGGCGAGAGAAGGCCTGAAATTTGCCGAAGAAGATGCTGCCCTTCAGACGGACCGGGTCAATAAGGACATTGACCGAGCCCGGGCGAGCCTTCAGGCAGCCAGGGCCAGGGTGGGGGAAGCCAAGGCCATCATGGAAAACGCCAAAAAGGAATTCGAGCGCAATCATGAGCTTTTCCGTCAAAACTATGTGGCCGAAAATGCCCGGGATGCGGCCGAAACAGCCTGGCAGGTGGGCCAGAGCAAGTACCAGGCAGCTCAGGAAAATGAGCGGGAAGCTCTCTCCCAGTTGGAGTTGGCGGAGGCCAATCAGCGTTCGATTGATTTGAAAAAACAGAGTATCCGCATCGCCGAGCAGGTTCTGGAGAGGGCCAAGATTAATCTGGCTCTGGCTCAGGAGGAGAAGCAGCAGATCTCCCTCCAGGAAAAAAATATTGAATTTTTAAAAGCCAAGGTCCAAGAGGCGGAAGCGGCTCTTCAGCTGGCCGACCTTCGCCTTCAGGAGACTAAGATTCAGAGCCCGATCTCGGGGACGATATCCAAGCGTCTGGCAGACCAAGGACAGGTCGTGCAGGTGGGCCAGCCCCTTCTCATCGTGAACAATCCTGGGGAGATATGGGTTGTGGCCAATGTGGAAGAAACTAAGGTCCGGAGGGTCCACCCGGGGGCCAAAGTAACCGTTGAGGTGGATGCTTTTCCGGGAAATGACTTTGAAGGGCAGGTTGAATTCATCGGGTCTGCCACTTCCTCTGAATTTGCCTTGCTTCCGTCGGAGAACCCCTCGGGGAATTTTATTAAGGTCACCCATCGAATTCCCGTGAGGGTTTCGGTAAAAGACCCGAAGAACAAGCTCAAGCCCGGGATGATGGTCGTGGTGGCAATTGAAGTCAAATAAAAAAAACTTAACCGCAGAGGTCGCGGAGCACGCAGAGGTGGAAACGGCCAAATCCTCAGGGCCAGGATGCAGGGGGAAAAGCGGCGCTCTTTCTCACCCTTCCCGGAAGGTCAAAACGGCCAAGGGGCTTCCCAGGAACGATCTCTGCGCTCTCTGCTTCCTCTTCGTTCACCCTCTTGTCTCGAT
>JAPLIW010000937.1 GCA_026388915.1 Deltaproteobacteria bacterium | reverse complement strand
CCACCAACATTAACCTGGAGCAGGCCATCCGCGACAAAACCTTCCGCAGCGACCTCTATTATCGGCTCAACGTGGTCAAGCTGCACATCCCCCCCCTGCGCGATCGGCGCGAGGATATCCCCCTGCTGGCCAACTACTTCCTGCGCAAATTCACCCGCCGCTCCAGCCCGCACCACGACGGCTTCACCTCCCAGGCCCTGGAGGCCCTCAAGGAGTACACCTGGCCGGGCAACGTGCGCCAGCTTCAGAACTTCGTTGAGAAACTGGTCATCCTTTGTGTAGATGGATATCAGGATGATACTTTTGAAGAACTCTACGCCAACTTGCTCAACTATTCCCTGATCAGGGAACGGGAGGCTGTTCCGGAGAGGCTGCCCTTAAACCGGTATGTTCATGGCAGCCCCAGAGACGACGAGGAGAGAACCATTCGAAAAGCACTGGAGGAATCGCGGTTCAGCAAGACGCTCGCAGCCCAAAGACTAGGAGTAAGCAGAACAACCCTTTGGCGGAAACTCAGGGAAATGGGGGTGAACCGCCCAAACCCCGGCAAATGATCGACTCCGGGCAATAATCGGGGTAGGGAAAGGTCTCACGACCTTCGCCCTCCCACACCACCAGGGCATACGCGTCCGTACCCGGCGGTTCACAATAGTTGAGCATCGAAGGGGTTTAATATATCATTGAGTAGATAAGCCCGCTGGATTATTCCGCGGCTAGATTTCCTAAAAAGGAGAAGGATGGGCCATGAAACGGATATCTCGAGAACAAGCCAGAGTTTACACCTTCGATCGTTCCCTTCCCCCAAAGCTGCGGGTTGTTCCGGGCGAAAAATTCATCGTAGAGACCGAAGATGCATCCAGCGGCTACCTTCGAAAGGAGGGGCAATCTCCCTTGAACCGGCCCTTCATTGATGAAACCTGGCCTCCTTCGGCCAATCCAGTCGCCGGCCCCATCTACATTGAAGGAGTGCGAAAAGGGGATATGCTGGGGATCAAAATCGATGATATCCTGGTGGCCGAAGACCAGAGCTTCACCTTTTCCGCTCGCCGGGGACCGATTCATGATTCTTACAAATGGTCTCAGGCCGCGGAACCCTGGACCCGTATTCTGCAGCATGAACCGGGACCGAGCGGAACGATGAGGGATGGAAGGATACGATTCAACCAGAAGATATCCTGGCCGATTACCCCTTTCATCGGAACAATTGCGATCGCCCCGGAGCGGGAAGTAATCACCAGTATCTTCGGACAGGGGATCGGAGGGGGAAATATTGACTGCCGGGACATCAGGCCCGGCAATACTTTCTTTGTGAATTGCCAAAATGATGGGGGGCTTCTCTTCGTAGGCGATGTCCATGCCTCGCAGGGGGATACAGAATTTTCCGGAGTTGCGGCTGAAACCCGGGCGGAAGTTACCCTCGCGGTGGAGGTCATTCCCGGGAAAAAGATTCCCTACCCGCGAATCGAAACTCCCACCAGTCTGATTGCCCTTTACAATTCCCGCCCTCTCGAACACGCAGTAAGCAAAGCATTTTTCATCCTGATGGAGTGGTTGGTGGAAGAATATGGGATGAGTCAGCGGGACGCTTATCTGCAAATGTCCATCAATCCGGGAGTCAGGGTTCATGTCTACCAGATGATTCCCGATATGCCCCTCCTTTACACGACCGGAGTGGAATTTCCTAAAGAATGCCTGTAACCAGATTGAATCCTGGACTTACCGACCTCTTG
>JAPLIW010000209.1 GCA_026388915.1 Deltaproteobacteria bacterium | reverse complement strand
GGTTCTTCGATAAGGTCAACCAGGAGTGGATGATCAAATTTCTGCGACATCGAATTGGAGACGAGCGGGTGATCAGACTAATCATTCGGATGCTTAAGAGTGGCATCATGGAGGATGGCATCGTACAGGCCACCGAGGAAGGCACCCCCCAGGGGTCCATCCTGTCTCCACTGCTGTCGAACATCTACCTGCACTACGTGCTGGACCTGTGGTTCAGCCGGCGGGTAAGCAGGCAGAGTCAAGGGGAAGCGTACTACTTCCGCTTCGCTGATGATTTTGTGGCCTGCTTTCAGTACAAGGACGATGCGGAGAGTTTTCGACAACGTCTTAAGGGTCGGCTCGAAGGGTTTGGGCTGGAGCTGGCAGAGGAGAAAACACGATGCATTGAATTCGGGCGGTTTGCTCGGGAGAACGCGCACCAGCGAGGCGAGAAACCCGAGGAGTTTACCTTTCTGGGATTTACGCATTACTGTGGGAAGACCAGGGAAGGGTACTTCAAGGTCAAGCGCCGGACCAGTCGTAAGAAGCTGGGGCAGAGTCTGCGCAAGTTCACGAACTGGGCAAAGAAAGCCAGGAATGTACTGAGGAAAGGAGAGATGCTCAGGCAGGCCCGGAGCCGAGTGCTGGGCCATCTGAGCTATTACGCCATAACGGATAACCTGGAAAGGTGCGCCTACTATGTCCATCGCGCCACCCGCATCCTGCGGAAATGGCTCAACCGCAAGAGCCAGCGCAAGGCATACACCTGGGCGAGTTTCAACCAGGCCTTGGCCTGGGTGGACTGGCCTCAAGCCAGGCTCCGCAAAGACCTGAACCCGTGTCGTAGAGCGGAGGCGAACTGAAGGACGGACCGAAGAGCCGGATGTATGGGAAAGCCGCTTGTCCGGTTCTGTGAGGGACAGGAGATCAACCGGGATATGGAAGAGATCATGTGGCACCGCCGCGAAAGCAGGCGGAAACAGAGAAAACAAACTTCGTCCTGTAGTCACGGAAGGCTCCTATCTACTCGAACATGACATTTTGGGTTTTTATGCCACTTTCTCAGGGACCTCGAAATGTTTTTTTGACAAATAAGGGAAATACGTTTAGACTTTATTTAATAAGAATTAAGAGGAGGTGAGGTCGATGAGATGGATGTTCCCCCATGCAACCCATTGTTCGAGCTGCGGCTCGATGCGCAGGTCCTGAGCAAGACGTTAAACTGCTCCACAAAAGGTAAAAGGGAAATCTTAGTACGAACGAAGTACCCTAAAGGCCGGTAATTTTCATCCGGCCTTTTTTTATATTCTTCGATCCTGGTAGATAGCGGGCAAAAACCTATTTCAGAAAGTCCTTTCTTATAGGGGTGAAGGTATCTACTATTCGGACATGGCTGGTCAGTAACTGTACCGAGTGGGGCAGATTCGGTGGTACCGTGAACATATCCCCTGGCCCCAGGCGTGTCAGCTTGTTTTCCATAAAAAGATTGATTTCCCCAGAAGCCACATATGAGACTTGTTCATTGGGGTGCGAATGAGGCGGGTCGGGTCCAGAGGTGGGTCCGTCATTAAAATCCACCACCACCGTCATCTAAGTTTCGGTGAAGGCGAGATATCGCGTACGTCCTGGTGCGATGATTTCAGGCGTTAACTCAGATCTTTTTATTATCCCCATTTGGATTTCCTCTCTTCAATGTAGATAAGCTACTTCAACTCTGACATTGGAATTTGATCCATATCTGTGAACGTCTGGTTTTCTCCAACCATTCCCCAGATAAACGAATAATGGCTTGTTCCGACCCCCGAATGAATCGACCAGCTCGGGGAAAGAACAGCCTGTTCATTCTTCACGACGATATGGCGAGTTTCCTTGGATTCCCCTAATAGATGAAAGACTAAAGCATCCTCCGGTAGATCGAAATATAAATAAACTTCCATGCGCCTGTCATGACTATGGCATGGCATTGTATTCCAAATACTGTTGGGTTCCAAAACCGTGACCCCCATCACCAGCTGACAGCTCTTCAATACGTTCGGGTGGATAAATTGGTAGATGGTTCTGACATTAGATTTATCCGCAGTGCCAAGATTGACGCGTTGAACGTCATTCATTGAAAGTTTAACAATGGGATAAGCAGAATGAGCCGGAGCGCTGTTAAAATAGAATTTTGCCGGATGATTTACATCCGGGCTTTTGAACGATACTTCCTTGGAACCCATGCCGATATAGAGGCATTCCTTTTTCTCCAAACGATATTGTTTGCCGTCCACGGAAACGATTCCTTTCGAGCCAATATTAATAATTCCTAACTCCCTTCTTTGAAGAAAAAAATCTACTCCCAGCTCCTTGGTCACTTTCAGTTCCAATGGCTTATGGATCGGGCATACTCCTCCAACGATGATTCGATCGATATGGCTGTATACCATATTCATTTCATCCTTTTTGAAGAGCCCTTCCATTAAAAAATGGTTCCTGATTTCTTGAGTATCCAACCGCTTCATATGATCCGGATGAATTGCATATCGAATATCCATAGCTTGCTCCTTTCCCCTTGATGGTTTCCTGAAGGTCGATCTGCGGCGTTGCGCTGCATCCTTCATCAACGGAGCGTCCCCCTCAAGGGACCCTCATTTCTCAGGATTGGCGCGCCTTCCGTCTGGATTTTTCCCTTCTTCCCGCCGTGATTTTATCATACCGATCATCTCCAGTGTAATATTCCGGATTGAATAAATGATCATGATGGCACCTGAAACTGGCAAACAGGAGTATAGAACCCTTTTGGGAATGGCAAAAACATTCGTCACATCCCGCGCTAAAACCGTTAACCGTAAAGAATAATAGAAAAAGATCACAACAAACCCTATCACAAACAATTCGATGATCATTCGATAACCATACCTCATTCTTATGTTTTTTATTCTCTTCTCAATCCAATCGCCCACACCAAAATGCTCATGCGAAATCCACAATGCGGCCGCTCCGTAAAAGACCAGATAGGCATATAAAAGTTCAATGATCTCATCAAACCAGTGTAATGAAGCGACTGGAACGAAACGTACAAAAACATTGGCCGATATTAAGAGGGTCAGGAAGACAAACCCTGTGATCGTCATAGCCTTTAACGTGTTTAAAATAACCTTATC
>JAPLIW010000493.1 GCA_026388915.1 Deltaproteobacteria bacterium | reverse complement strand
AAGCTTTTATCTTTGGAGCCAACATCGACACGGACCAGATATTTCCCGGCCGTTATCTGGAGCTGACCGACCCGAAGGAAGTGGGAAAACACGCCCTGGAGGGGGCGGACCCGAACCTGGTGAAAGAATTCAAGCCCGGGGACATCATCGTCGCCTCCACCAACTTCGGCTGCGGCTCCAGCCGGGAACAGGCGGCCATCACTTTAAAAGCCATTGAGGTCGGGGCGATCCTGGCCGATTCTTTTGCCCGGATCTTTTACAGCAATGCCATCAACCTGGGGATTCCCCTTCTGGTCTGTCCCAAAATCCATGACCTGGTGAAAAAAGGAGACCGGCTCACGGTAAATTTGATCACCGGGGAATTGGTCAACGAGTCCACGGGGGCCAAAGCCCAGGCTCAGCCTCTATCGGACTACGTCATGAAGATCCTGGAAAGCGGCGGGATTAAACCACTGATTCGCACGCAGATCGGTGCGGATGCTTAAACCATCGACGGCAGGGGCTGCCTTTCCAGCCCCTGCTATCCAGAGAAATCATTACCCGTCATTTTTAAGAAAGGCAGAGCTTTGTCTGGCTCTGCCTTTCTTAAAAGGGGGGGAATTTTTTAAGCCTTTATCCCCCTGATCCCGGAAGCCGCCGAGTTCAATACCCCCCTGAGAATGGCCAGTTCATGGCCGACCTCGATGAAACGGCAGCCCATGTCGATGTACTTCTTGGCCTCCTCCACCCAGGGTTCGCCGATCCCGATGCCGACGAACTTTTTGTGCTTGTTCGCCGCCTCACAGGTCCTCTTTATCGCTTCCTGGACCTTGGGGTGGTTTTTCTTCGTCGAGCGGAAGCCCAGGGACATGCTGTAATCCGAAGGGCCGAAGAGGGCGTAGTCCAGCCCCTCGATGGCGAAGATCTTGTCAAGCTGCCCCACCACCTGTTCATTCTCCACCATGATCCCCACCATCAACTGGGTGTCGCCCCAGTCGGCAAAGTCCTCCCCACCGCGGGTTCCCCAGCCGCCGGAAAAGGAAAAGCTGCTCATGCCCCGGTGGCCTTTGGGGGCGAACTTCGAGGCCTTGACCACCGCCAGGGCTTCTTCATAGCTGTTAATGTCCGAAACCAGTACGGCGCCCGCTCCCGCCTGGAATATTTTGGAAATAAGATAGGGGGCCCCTTTTTCCACCCTGACCATGGGAGTAATCCCCGTGAGGGCCGCCGCCCTTAACATATTCTCCATCCCCTCGTCCCTGCGCCAGGAGTACTCATTGTCAATCCGGCAGAAATCCAGGCCGCTGTAGCCGGCGGTCTCCACGGCGGCGGCGCTGTAAGAATCAAGGCAGGTCCCCACGGCGACTTTTCCTTCTTCCATGACTTTCCTGAACTTGTTCACTCTATCCATTATGATCCTCCTCTTTCTTGATCCCCCACCCCGCCCGATCCCCTGAATGGGGAAGGAAGAAGCGGGGGGCTAACGCTGGTTTCCCCGTTGAATAACTGTCGATCGCTGCTTCAGGGGCTATAAAGCTTCAAGAATTTCCGGGTTCGCCAGGTACTTCTTGTCCGGCTTTTCCCCTTCCAGAACCGCCAGGGTATTTCTCACGGCCTCCAGCCCCATGCGCGCCTGGGCCTCCCCGGTTGCCGCACCGATATGCGGGGTCAGGACCAATTTCCCCGCTTCGCTGAGGCGGCGAAGGTCCTCCGGGGGTTCCCGGCGAAAGGTATCGAGCGCCGCGCCCGCGATCGTTCCTTCCTCCAGCGCGGCAATGAGGTCTTCTTCCTCCACGATCCCTCCCCGGGCCGCGTTGATCAGCCAGGCGGTCTTTTTCATCATCTTCAGCTCTCTTTTCCCGATCAGGTTCCGGGTTTGTTCGGTCAGGGGGCAGTGAAGGCTTACCACGTCCGCGACGGTCAGCAATTCATCCAAGTGTTGGACGAGGACGATGCCCGGCGGTAAAGCCCTGCGGTCAAGCCAGGGATCGAAGACCAGCACCTTCATCCGCAGCGGAGCAACCAACTCAGAAACCCGGCGGCCGATTCTCCCGAACCCGACCAGGCCCAGGGTCATGCCGAAAAGCTCCACTCCCCGCACCTTTATCTTGTCCCAAAAACCCTGGCGCATCCGTCCGTCCAGCCAGGGGATGTCCCGGGCGAGGGAAAACATCAGGCCCACCGCTAGCTCCGCCACCGATTCGTAATTGGCCGTCGCCGCGGTCATGACTGGGATCCTCAGGGCCGTTGCGGTTTTCACGTCGATGTTGTCGAACCCGGCCCCGTGTTTGGCGATGACTTTCAGGTCCGGAGATGCCTGGATGACCTCCGCCGGGATGCTTCCCGTCCGCAGGATCACGGCGTGGGCCCTCTCCTCCTGAACCTGCCGGGCCAGGAGTAAAGGCTGGGGATAGGGTCCGCTAAAGACCACCCGGCATTTGGCCGAGAGAATTTCCAGGGCCTGGGGCGCAAGGCTATCGCCGGTGACTACAACCCGAAAAGGTTTTTCCATTTAAACCCTCGCCGTCCTTTTTCGGGGGTGGGGCGATCTTTCTCTCCCCGCACTATTCCAGTTTATCACAATGTCCGTTTCAGGAGGCTTCCAACTTTCTGGGCGCCCCCGGCGATTTATGGCGAATCGTATTCCAATTTTCCGGGTGGAGATGGCAGGCAACCCGGTGGCCGTTGCCCACGTCGAAAAAGGCGGGGTCCTTTCTTTCTTCTCTTCTCTCCTCTTTTTTCCTGAAATTCTTTCATTCCGAATTCGCCATTCCGCATTTTGCAGATCGGCCCGGAGATACCCCAGCATCTCCTCGTGCACATGGCCATTGGTCGCCAGGACCGCCCCGCTGCTCAGTTCAAAAGGCCCCCATCGATGGAGGTGATCCGGCATCCGGCTTCCCGGGCGATCACCACTCCGGCGGCGATATCCCAGGGATAGAGCCCCCATTCCCAGTATCCTTCACCTGATTCAAATCTGCGGTCAAGATTCGCTCCCTTGGTCCAGAACGAGTGACGGCAGACCGCCCTCCGGCATTGAATCCCCAACTCGAAATCTGCAACGGGCTTAGAGCAGAGAGAATTCCTTTGACTCTTTGCTGTTTGCCCTCTGCTCTTTTTTTAATTTTTCCGATGAATTTTTGTATATAATTATTATGGGCCTGTAAACCCAAAAAGGATAGGGCGAGTTTTCAAGAAAAACGTTGCATGACCATCATTACAACCCGGCCGTGGCCTATCGCTTAAAGAATGATCGGAAACACGCCGAATATCATTTTGAATGGTAGCCCAGCCGGGTCACCCAGGCTCTCCGGAGAGGTCAAAGCTAAGCCAATCTTAAACGAAGACGGAGGTTCGAACGGGGCCATGGAAAAGCGAAAGATCCATCGGCTGTTTTGGTTCGGGTTTTTCCTCGCCGCTCTTTTTAGCTTGAGCTGCGCCCACTATCCC
>JAPLIW010000932.1 GCA_026388915.1 Deltaproteobacteria bacterium | reverse complement strand
ACCGATCCAATGTCCAATCCCAGGTGAAGTCCGTCTTTATCCATTCCAGCGCAGCCTCCGTCGCAGAAAATTCGCTTCCCGTCTCGTTTCGAGGGAGAAAATGGGTGAGAAAGATTGGAAATCTTAAAATATTAGCCTTTCCCGCATCCCCCAATGATATATATCATATAAAGATTCTTGGGGAAAAGGTCAAGAGGGTAGTTTCGAATGCGGAATTCGGAATGGGGAATGCGGAATCAAGAAAATCTAAAAGCTTTGAGAATAATTCCGCATTCCCCAATTTGAAGGGTCCTTTTTTCTTGACAACTTGATTGGATCGGTCTATTTTCCAGTTGTCTTTCCCGATCCTACGCCTCAATTCATTTCCAAGTGCGGATCAACTGACTCGATAGCCTTGACAATCCTAGCCGGCAGCTGAAGACCAACGGCCGGGCGGCCAGAAATGTTGAATTGAGTTCACCAGTTTCCTGAAACCCTCTTAAACCCGACAAACCATTCCTCTTTCCCCCCTCGTGCAGGAGTCAACCCTGCGGAACGAGGGGGCAAGTTGCCTGTAGCTCAGGGCTTCAGCCCTGATACCCTTGAAACCTGTGAAGGGCCACATATTAACCCGGAAAGGAGCCGGAGGTATGGAGGGAATCAAGTTTTCCAGGGAAGTCTGCGAAGCCTGCAAGACCTACGACTGCCTCACCCGGTGCCAGTACCTGAAAATGGACCTCAAGACGGCCCAAGAGGAAAGGCAACGCCTCCTTCGAGGGGAAAAATCGCGGGTCCTGGAGGAGTGCGTTACCTGTTACGCATGCGAGGAATATTGCCCTTACGGAAACCATCCTTTTTACCATCTCGTGGACCAGCAGGAGAAACTGGGAGTCTGGCCGGTCCCCCAACCAATTACCAAGCAGCAAGTCCTCATGATGGCCCCCAGGGGTAAGATCACGCCCAAGAAAGTCCAATCCCCCGTGGTAAACATGTGCTACTTCCCCATGCTGACCGGAAGCATCCGGGGAAAGCTCTTCGAGGGGGCTTCCACCATCGTGGGAAGCGACATCTTCTGCAACGTCATGTGGCTCCACTTCGGGAAGAACTCGGTCATCCGGGAGAGGCTCCCGGAGGTGATCGCCAACATCTGGGAACACTACTTAAAAGACAGCGGGGTGAAAGAACTTATCTGTTTCCACGATGAATGCTACGGGACCTATACCCATCTCGCTCCGGCCTTCGGGATTCCAGTTCCATTCAAGCCCATCCATATTTTCGATTACTTGAACAATAGGCTGGATGAGCTGAAGGACCAGATCAAGCCCCTCGGCCAGAAGGTGGCCTACCAGCGGTCCTGTTCCAATCGCCTAATTCCGGAGACCCAGCCGTGGGTGGATGAAATCTTCAGGAAGATCGGGGCAGAAAGGGTGGATAGAAAATACGACCGTGAGAACGCCCTGTGCTGTGGGGCGGTCTTCCGGGCCCAGCAGCAGGATGACCTGGCGGACGATGTGCAAAAAAGGAACCTGGACGACATGGCCGCGGCAGGGGCGAAGTTCTGCGTGTTCAGCTGCCCGGCCTGCCTTTTCACCTTGGGCGAATCCGTGCTCAAGAGGGGAATCATGCCCATCCTGATGAACGACCTCTGCCAGATCGCCCTGGGCGAAGGGATGAAGGGGGGTTGAACCGATGGAGGACATCTATAAAGAACTTACTCAGATCGTTGGCGCCGCATACGTTTCCAACCAACCGGAAGAACGCTTCATCTACTCCCGCGACCCGGGGACCATGGAGCCCCGCGAGCCGGACTAT
>JAPLIW010000457.1 GCA_026388915.1 Deltaproteobacteria bacterium | reverse complement strand
CCTGGCCCGAGCCCTGGCCATGAAACCGAAACTGCTCCTGCTCGACGAGATCCTGGCCGGGATGAGCATGGAAGAAAAAGAGGACATGGCCAGCTACCTGATGGACATCCACCGGGACTGGGAAACCACCATGATCTGGATTGAACACGATCTGGCCGCGGTCATGGAGCTTTCCACCTGGGTCACGGTGCTCAATTTCGGGGAGAAGATCGCCGAGGGAACCCCGGTCGAGGTGCAGAAGAACCCGGCGGTGATCGAAGCGTACCTGGGAAGCGGGACAGAAATATAAGCATTTCCAATTGCATGTTTCCGGTTGCCGGTAAAAGATTAAAACCCGCAACGCGCAACCCGGGACGATTGGACCTTTGGTCTCTTGCCGAAGCGCCATCCGGATCGGATGGCCCTGCGGGAGAAGCAGTATGGGATCTGGATTCCCACCACCTGGGCGGAACTCTGGCAGAAATCGGCCTGCTTCGGGCTCTTTCTCAAGGGACGGGGATTGAAGCCCGGGGAGTGCGTCATCATCTGGGGGGACAACAAGCCGGAGTGGCTGATCGCCGAAATAGGGGCCATGGCGGCCGGAGGGGTGATCAGCGGAATCTATCCGGACAGCCTGCCGGAGGAAGCCAAATACCTGATCGAGGGCACGGATGCCAAGTTCATCGTAGCCGGGGACCAGGAGCAGGCGGACAAGCTGCTCAAGATCTGGGAAGAAATTTCCTCTCGGGTAAAGGCTGTCATCGTATGGGATTCCCGCGGCATGAACCACTATTATGCCCAATACCCCTTCCTTCTCCGCTTCGAAGATTGTCTCCGGGAAGGCTCGAAAGGAAAACCCGTCGCCCTGGAAGAGGTCGTTCCTTCTTCTCCCGAGGAGATCGCCATGATGCTTACCACCTCGGGGACCACGGCGAAACCCAAGCTCGCCCTTTTGAGCCACCGCAACCTGATCTTTCTGGCCCGCAGCTTCGGCCAGGTCGTTCCCATGGACGAGACCGATGATATTCTCTCCCTGGCGCCCATGGCCTGGATCGGGGAGCAGCTCTACAACGTGGTTCGCTTTCTCGACTGCGGCTTCCTCTACAACTTTCCGGAGGAGGCGGAAACCCTACGGAGGGACCTGGTCAACCTGCAGCCCACCTATTTTGGAGGGACCCCTTCCCGGTGGGAGGATATTGCCTCCTCCATCCAGGCGGCCATTGACAACGCGGACTTTCTGAAGAGAAGCGCATACCGCTGGGCGATCAATCTCTGTCAGAAGGCCGTGGAAAAAGAGCTGGCCGGAGAGGATATCGGTTCCTGGAATCGTTCCCTGCGAAGGCTTGCCCGGTTCCTGGTCATTCGCCCGCTGACCAAGCAGGTCGGCCTGGGAAGGGTGAAGATCGCCATCACCGGAGGGGCGGCCATCTCCCCGGAGGTGTTCAAGTACTTCAAAGCCCTGGACATCGACATGCGCCAGATTTACGGCCAGACCGAATGCACGGCCATCGCCACCTGCCACCGGGAAGGAGATGTGCGGCCGGAATCGGCCGGGGTTGCGCTGCCGGGAGTGACCCTGAAAATCTCCGAGTCCGGGGAGATCTTCGTGGGGGGCGAGGGGATCATGGCGGGATACTACAAAAACCCCGAAGCCACATCGCAGGCGGTCACCCCCGACGGTCTCCTGCGAACCGGGGACGCGGGATACCTGGACAAAGATGGGCACCTCTTCGTCTTCGACCGGTACAAAGATGTCATGCACCTGGCCGACGGAACCCGCTTCGCTCCCCAGGACATCGAGACCCGGCTGAAGTTCAGCCCCTACATCAAGGAAGCGGTGGTGATCGGGGACCAGCGCCCTTGCATCAGCGCCCTGGTCAGCATCGACCTGGAAAACGTGGGGAACTGGGTGAAGAAGAGAGGGGTGGCCTACACCACTTTCCACGACCTCTCGCAGAAGCCCGAAGTCTATCAGCTCATCCAGAGCGAGATCGGCAGACTGATCGCCGCCTTTCCGGATGCCATGAAGGTCAAACGGTTCGCCAACCTGATCAAAGAGCTGCACCCGGACGATGGGGAGCTCACCCGGACCCGCAAAGTCCGCAGGGCCCTGGTCTACGAGAGGTATGATCCCCTGGTGCGCTCCATCTATGGGGGGGAGAAGGAACACGTCCTGAATGTCCGGATCCGCTTCGAGGACGGCCACGAGGCCATGTTCAACGGTCGGGTCAAGATCGCGGAGGTGGAATGAAAAAAGGGTTTTCCTACCAGTACAACCGAATCTTCGCCTCTTCCGCCCACTCCAGCTATGACGAGGCGGAGGCCATTTTCCCCGGCCTCTTTCAGCAAACCTGGCTTTATATCTTTGTCGCCATTGTCCTGGTGGTTCCCTTTATCTCCGGGGAGTACGGCCTTTACCTCCTCAACCTCTGGCTCATCCAGCTCATCGCCGCCATGGGGCTCAACCTCCTCACCGGCTATACCGGGCTCCTGTCCATGGGGCATGCCGCCTTCATGGGGGTCGGGGCCTACACCATGGCCCTTCTGACGACCCAGGCCGGGTTTCCCTTTCTCCTCGCCCTTCCCTTCAGCGGAGTCGTGGCCGCTCTATTCGGGGTGCTGATCGGAGTCCCCTCCCTGCGGATCAAGGGTTTCTACCTGATGGTGGCCACGATTGCCTTCCAGTTTCTCATGGATTATGTGCTGGTTCACTGGGAAAAGGTAACCCGGGGGATCCGGGGAATCGAGCTCTCCACTCCGACCCTCCTGGGGATTCCTTTGAAGACCAACTTTGCCTTCTATTTCCTGGCCCTGGCCATCGCCGCCTTCATGCTCTGGGGGGCCAAGAACCTGATCCGCTCGCGAATCGGCCGGGCCTTCATGGCCGTGCGGGATAACGACATCTCCGCCCAGATCATCGGCATCCCGGTATTTCCCTACAAGCTGCTCTCTTTTTTGATCAGCGCCTTCTACGCCGGCATTGCCGGTGCCCTGTGGGCCCTGCTTTACCGCAATGCCGTTCCCGAGCACTACACCCTCATGCCTTCGGTCCAGTACCTGGTCATGGTCCTGGTGGGGGGGTTGGGAAGCATCGTGGGGACGATCCTCGGCGTGGGTTTCATCCTGCTTCTCCCCGAGGGGCTGAACCTACTGGTGAGCTACCTGGCCCGCACCATCCACCCCGACCTCATAGTCTTCCTGGCCCCGGCCAAATCAATCCTCTTCGGGGCGCTGATCGTCCTCTTCATCCTCTTCGAGCCCGAAGGCCTGGTCGGCGTCTGGCGCCGATTCCGGGACTACTTCAAGATCTGGCCTTTGCCCTATATCTCCTCTTGAAAGGGCAAAGCCTTCTCAGACCGAGGGCCATTCCCCGCTTACCCACCCGCGGTTTTTGCGGAAAGAACCCATGGCCGAGAAAAACCCGGAAGAGAAAGGGAATAGCGCATGGGGTTCAGGCTGGGGGAATTCAGATCATCATCCTGAGGCGGTTTTTCTTTCCTTGGGTCGGGCCTGTCCCGGGGAGATGCGCAAGGGGAGATGTTTTAGTTCAGTCTTGCCTCTGGCGCTAATTTCTCGCAGGCCTCTCTTTGCGGAGGACAGGCGGGAAGGGGATTAGAAAACGATGATCCCGCCGAGCCTGATGATCCGAATTCCTCCAGCCTGAACCCCAACGAGCACAAAAAACTGGGGATGGGCAAGCCACTCCCCATTATTGACTCCTCTGGTTAATTCGGATAGTATCTGCTTGTTTTCAATAATCAGGGCCAAGGTGGAGGACTATGGCAGGGCCCCGTTCTGAGGGTCCTTTGGATTCCTTGAAGGGAGGAATGATGAATACCAGGGTGTTGATACCAATCTTGGCTGTCCTCTTCAGCTTCATCCCCTACGTTTCAGCGGCGAAAGATCTTCCCAAGATCGTGGTCTGGGATCTCTCGCCCCGGGAGACCAAGCCCGGCTATGCCCAGGAACTCACCTCTATCCTGGTCAGCGAAATCAGCAAGATGGGGAAGTATGAAATATACAGCCAGGAGAATGTGCGAACCCTGGCCGGGTTCACTGCGGAAAAAATGAAACTGGGCTGCACCAGCACCCAGTGCCTCCTGGCTCTCGGGCAGATGGATGTGGCCAAACTGATCTCCGGGAGCGTGGGAAAGATCGGGAACCGGTATTCGGTTTCCCTGAGCCTTTTTGACACCCAGAATGCCAAGGCTGAAAAAGCCATTTCGGAGTTCTGCCACACGGAGGATGAACTGATAGAATTGGTTCAAATGGCGGGCCGCCAATTGCTGGGAGCCCCGGCTGAACCGTCCGCCGCGGAGAGAAAGGAGATGGATAAGACCTTTACCAACTCCATCGGTATGGAGTTTGTGCTGATTCCTGCGGGAAGATTCCTCATGGGAAGCCCGGCCAATGAGCCCGGCCGGGCCGAGAATGAAGGACCCCAGCGGGAAGTGCAGATCACCAAACCTTTTTACCTGGGCAAATATGAGGTGAAAGTCAGCGAGTTCCGGGAATTCGTGAAGGCGACTCAGTATAAAACCGACGCGGAGACCAAAGGGGGGGCTGTCATCCGGGTGAAAGAGAAGTGGGAAAGGAAAGAAGGGATCACCTGGTATAGCCCCGGCATCAGCCAGAAGGATGATCATCCGGTGGTTTGTCTTGCCTGGAGTGACGCCGTTGACTATGCCAAATGGCTGGCCCAAAAGACGGGACATGCCTACCGGTTGCCCACGGAAGCGGAATGGGAGTATGCCTGCCGGGCAGGAAGCCAGCAGGCCTACAGTTTCGGCTCTGATGCCAGGGAACTTTCAAAGTTTGGGTGGTATTTAGAAAACTCGGGGGGAAAGACTCGCCCCGTGGGCCAGAAAAAACCCAACTCCTGGGGGCTGTTCGACATGCACGGAAATGTGTGGGAGTGGTGCCAGGACTATTATGGGAAATATCCTGCGGGAAGGGCAGCGGACCCTGCCGGCCCCGCTCGCGGGTCCATTCGAGTCATCCGCGGGGGCGGTTGGGCCCTCCCGGCGAAAGATTTGCGGTGCGCGGAACGGCGCAACGGTTTTATTGGGGTCGACCGGGTAGGCTTTCGTCTCGTTCGGACGCCTTAGCTTTGATCAGGTTCATTGAATACTGAAAGGAGAAAGATAATGTACGGATGGCGGGGAAAGGTTTTGAGGGTTGATCTAACTTCAGGGAAGATCAAAGAGGAGAATTTGGACCCGAAGGTGGCCCGGGATTACATCGGGGGCCGGGGGCTGGGGGTCCATTACCTGCTGAAAGAAGGGGACCCCACCTGCGATCCCCTGTCTCCGGAGAATATCATGGTCATGGCCGCGGGTCCCCTGACCGGCACATCCGCTCCCACGGCTGCACGGTACATGGTGATGACCAAGGGGCCGCTGACCGGGGCGATTACCTGTTCAAATTCCGGCGGACAGTTTCCCAAAGAGCTTAAATGGGCTGGACTGGATGCCATCATCTTCACCGGAAAAGCCAAAGAACCGGTTTACCTCTGGATCGACCAGGGAAAGGCGGAACTCAGGCCGGCCAAGCATCTCTGGGGGAAATGGGTGCCGGAGACCACGGACGTCCTGCTCAAAGAGACAGACCCCAAAGCCAGGGTGGCCTGTATCGGGCCTGCCGGCGAGAAGCTGGTCCTCTTTGCCGCCATCATGAACGAAAAGGACCGGGCCGCGGGACGGTCGGGGGTAGGGGCGGTCATGGGGTCCAAGAACCTTAAAGCAGTGGTGGTGAGGGGCAAAGATGCGGTACCCATCGCCAACAAAGACCGTTTCACGGAGATCAACAACGGGGTCTTGAACAAGTTCCGGGAAGGGGTCAAGAAGATGGGGCCTTCTCCCCTGAGCCAGCATGGCACCATCGGGGTCATGACCCCCCTGGTCCAGAAATTCGGGGTTTTCCCGACGAAGAACTGGCAGCAGGGACAGTTCGAAGGCTGGGAAGCCATCACCGGTCAGACCCTCACGCAGAAATACCTGGTCAAGACCCGGGCCTGCTGGGCCTGTCCGATTTCCTGCGCCCGGGTGACCAAGGTCGAAGAGCCGGGATTTGAGGGGGAAGGGGAGGGGCCGGAGTTCGAGACCGGCTTTGCCCTGGGCGCCCTCTGCATGGTGGACAACCTAGCGGCCATCACCAAGGCGAACTATCTGTGCAACGAACTGGGCCTGGATACGATCAGCATGGGCGGGACGGTCGCCTGCGCCATGGAGCTCTACCAGCGCGGTTACTTGACGGATAAACAAGCCGGCGGTCCGGTCAAATGGGGGGATGGAAAAAGACTGGTGGAGCTTACCAGGCTGACCGGATTGCGTGAGGGCTTCGGGAATGACTTAGCCCTGGGCAGCTACCGCCTTGCCGAAAAATACGGGCATCCGGAGCTGGCCATGGTTTCCAAGAAGCTCGAAATGCCGGGGTACGACCCGCGAGGCCTCCAGGGGCAGGGTCTAAATTACGCCACTTCGCCCATCGGCGCCTCCCATTGCCGGGCGCACATGGGCTACCCCGAGATGGTGGGGATTCCCAAGCCGGTCGACCCCCATGAATGGAAGGGAAAAGGCAAACTGGTAAAATTCTGGCATGAAGTGTTCAGCATAATTGATTCCGCCGGCCTCTGCATATTTTTTGCGGCGCGGAACCTGGTGCGGCCCGAGCTGGAGATTTATCCCGACGGCATCCTGGAGTATGTGAACGCCGTGACCGGGGCCGAATATTCATTGGAGGAGCTGATGAAAGCCGGTGAGCGGATCCTGAACGCCGAGCGGGTATTCCTGGTCCGGGCAGGGTTTTCCAGCAAGGATGATTCCTTGCCCCCCCGTCTGACCAGCGAACCCCACACCTCAGGCCCGTCCGCGGGGAAAGTGGTTCATCTGGAGGAGATGAAAAAAGAGTATTACCAGGAGCGCGGATGGGATGAAAACGGCATCCCCACGGATAAGAAGCTCAAAGAACTCGGCTTGAAATGATTGGCTGTAGGGGGGGCGGTTCGCGAACCGCCCCTACGACGTTTTCAGATTGTAGGGGCACGAGGCTTCGTGCCCCTACGAGCCTTAAGCCAGTCGGAGAGTAGGTCATCCATTTTATGCCCGTCCATGTGCATCTCTTCGCCTACCTGACCAAATACTCCCCCACAGGCCAGGAAAAGTTTGACCTGGACCTGGGTCCGGGACCGACCGTTGGCCAGCTCCTGGAAAAACTCGGCATTCCCGCGGACTTTGAGAAAAGGGTATTGGTGAATGGCCGGCATGCAGAACCGGCAACCCCTCTTTCGGAGGGAGATGACGTGTTTATTTATCCGCCGGCGGCGGGAGGATAAATCAAATGCGGAATTCGGAATGTGGAATGCGGAATGAAATACAGAAAGAAAAGGAAATGCAAAATTCGGAATGTGGATTTCGGAATGAATAAGAAAATTCGAAATTCGAAATTCGAAATTCGAAATTTTAGAGCATCTGGGAAAGGAGGATTATCCAATGGCTTTTTCGATCGAGCATGTGAGCATCCGGGTTCGGGACATGGAGGCTTCCGTCGATTATTACCATCGGATGATTGGATCTCAGGTCAACCTGCGGCGCAACCTCGCCGGTGGCA
>JAPLIW010000225.1 GCA_026388915.1 Deltaproteobacteria bacterium | reverse complement strand
AACCTCCGGCACAAGGACGGTTCCGTCCTCCTGCTGGAAGTTCTCCAGAATGGCCACCAGAGTACGGCCGATCGCCAACCCCGATCCATTCAGGGTGTGGACAAACTCCGTTCCCTTTTTTCCCTTGGGGCGATAGCGGATATTGGCCCTCCGCGCCTGGAAATCTTCGAAATTGCTGCAGGAGGAGATTTCCTTGTACACGCCCTGGCCGGGGAGCCAGGCTTCCAGATCGTAAGTTTTGGCGGCCGAGAAACCAAGATCCCCGGTGCACAGCATGACTACCCGGTAGGGAATTCCCAGACGCTTCAAAACCTCCTCGGCATTGTGGGTCAGTTTTTCCAGCTCGTCATAGGAAGTCTCGGGAGTCGTAAACTTCACCAACTCGACTTTATTGAACTGGTGCTGACGAATCAATCCCCTGGTGTCCTTACCGTAGGAGCCGGCCTCTTTGCGGAAGCAGGGGGAATAAGCCGTGTAATAGAGGGGCAGATCCTCTTCGGGCAGGATTTCATCCTGGTGAATATTCGTGACCGGAACCTCCGCCGTGGGAATCAAGAAGTAATCCGGGTCGCTGAGTTTAAACAGGTCCTCTTCGAATTTCGGTAGCTGGCCGGTTCCGGTCATGGCCCTTCGGTTCACCAGAAAAGGAGGCAGAACCTCCTGGTAGCCATGCTCGGAGGTGTGGAGGTCCAGCATGAAATTCAGAAGCGATCTTTCCAGCCTGGCACCAGCCCCTTTGTACAGCGTAAACCGGGCTCCCGTAATTTTGGCCCCCCGGTCGAAATCCAAAATATCCAGCGCCTCGCCGATATCCCAGTGGGGGTCCGGAGAAAAGGAAAATTCCGGCGGCTTTCCCCATTTGCGGATTTCGGGATTATCCTTTTCGCCTTGGCCAACGGCGACGCTCGCGTGAGGGATATTGGGAATCGTTAGCATAAGCCCTTGCAGGGCTTCTTCTTTCTCCACCAGGCCAGTCTCCAATTCCTTGATCCGGTTGGAGACTTCTTTCATCCGGCCGATCTCTTCGCCGGCGTCCAGCTTTTTCTTCTTCTTCTCCGCGATCACGTCGGAGACCTGGTTGCGCTGGGCGCGAAGAGATTCCGATTCCTGCAGAATCTGCCGCCGTTCGGCGTCCAGTTGGGCGAATCGTTCCCAATTCACTACCTGGCCCCGCCGGCCGATTTTCTCCTTTACTTCTTCGAGGTGTTCTCGTGTATATTTCAGGTCCAGCATACGATGATCTCTGTATTTGACTGTAATATTTAGTAAATTATCATTTCATGCGGGCAGAGTCAACCCGATATTAAACTTGCCACCCCCTGTTTCTGAGGAAAGAAGCCATGGCCGAGAAAAACCGGGAAGGGACAGGGTAGCCCATGGGGTTGAGGCTGGAGGAATCCGGATCATCATCCTAAGGCGGTTATTCTTTCATTGGGTCGGGCCTGTCCCAGGGAGATTCGTAAGGGGAGATGATTTCGCCCAGTCTTGCCTCTGGAGCTATTTCCTCGCAGGCCTCTATTTGCGGAGGACAGGCGGGTAGGTTATTAGAAAGCGATGATCCCGCCGAGCCTGATGATCCGGATTCCTCCAGCCTCAACCCCAACGAGTATCGAATCCTTTTCATCCTTGGAAGGAAAACGGGAAGGGATTCTCCGGCGGGGCTTCATTTGCTGTGGGAGGATGGTTTTCTCCTCAACCAGAGGTAGAAGATCAGCGCAGCCACGCAGCCCACTACAGCCAAAATCCTCAGAAGGTAATCAATCCGGGTGATGACCTCCCCCAGCCACATGATGCTCGCCCCGAAATAATACCCCAGAAGAATGAGGAGCGGGATCAGGATCAGGGCTCCAAGGAAGTCGAGCCATAGAAATCGGCCCAGCTTGATCCCCATGGTCCCGGCGGCGAAAAAAACGGGGACCCGAAAACCCGAAATGAAGCGGGCGATGAAAATGGTCTTCTTCCCGTGGTCCTGGAAAAACTGCCGGCCCTTTTCCACGCGGCTGTTGGTTATGATTTTTCGAAAGTGCTGATGGTTGAG
>JAPLIW010000007.1 GCA_026388915.1 Deltaproteobacteria bacterium | reverse complement strand
CCCCGGCTTGGTCTTTAGGCAATCTACTCCTTGGACTTTCCCCTTTCCCGGAATGCCGACCGGAGCAGCCTGGAAGATAAATTCCACTCCCTCTCTGCGGGCTTCCTCAACCTCGTCGGGGATAGCCGGCATATCCTCCTTCGCCCTTCGATAAAGTACGGGTACTTTGCTCCCCAGCCGCCAGGCCACCCGGGCCGAGTCGATGGCCGTATTACCTCCCCCGACGACCACCACCTTTTTCCCCAGCGGGATCCGGCTGCCGGAATTTACCTCTTTGAGGAAGCGCAGGCCATGCCACACACCGTTCAATTCATCGCCGGGGATTTTGGGCTTCTGCTCAGACTGGGCGCCCATGGCCAAAAAGACGGCCGAATAGGGCTTCAATTCTTCCAGGCCAAAATCGCTTCCCAGCCCTTTTCCAGTCTGGATCTCCACCCCCAGGGAACGAATCCGTTCGATTTCTTTTTTCAGGATTCCCGTCGGTAACCGGTACTGGGGAATGCCGTAGCGGAGCATCCCTCCGGGTTCTTTCATGGCTTCCAAAACTTTTACTCGGTATCCCTTCCGGGCCAGAAAATAGGCGCACGAGAGGCCCGCAGGGCCGGACCCGATGACGGCTACTTGTTCTGGTCTCTTTTCTTCTATCTTCTGCCCGTCGAGCCCTCCTCCCTTCATCCCCCAATCGCCCAGGTACCGCTCCAGCGCGTTGATGGCCAGGGCTTCATCGTAGTCCTTCCGATTACAATCCGATTCGCAGGGATGGTGGCAGACTCGCCCGCATACCGAAGGGAAAGGATTCGACTCCAAAATCTTCTTCCAAGCCTCTTCCGGTTTGCCATCCGCCAGGGCAGTGAGATAGAAGGAGATATCCTGTTCGATGGGGCAGGCCTTGGAACAGGGAGCCCGGAGCGAGACGTACGAAGGGCGCAGGTACCTCCAGGTTCCCGTTTTATTCCATAAGGTGGATTGCAGAGATGCCGAAACGATGGGCGTATCCTTTAAACTCTTAATGACAATTTTTTCTTCCATTTTCCTTTCCTTTTCGCCTTACGGTTTTTCCTTAGCCTCAACCTTACCCCCAGCCTCATCCTTTATCTCATTTTCACGCATTCATACGCTTCCCGTGCCGCCGCCTCATTCTCTTTCCCCTTTCCCGGCACTGATTCTCTTATGGTCTCCGCTAGAGCCTCAATTCCAATGATCCCCGTCACCCTGGCGAAGGCACCGAGGATGGCCGTGTTCACGATGGGCTCGGTCCGGGACCCGAGCTTGTGTTTGCGGGCAATGCCACTGGCGTCTACTGTGGCTACCTTGAATTGGGCGGGGAAGGAATAAGAAGAAGGTTCCTGATTGCTGTTCAGGAGGATCATTCCCCCTTCCTTCAGACCCGCAGTGACCCCGACAGTTTTGTAGAGGACCGGGTCGAGGACAATGACGTGATCCGGGGTGTACACTTCACTGTGGATCCGAATCTTCTGGTCATCGATGCGGGCAAAGGCCGCAACGGCAGCCCCCCGTCGCTCGGCCCCGAATAAGGGAAAAGCCTGGACCTTCTTCCCTTCCTTGGCTGCAGCAGTAACCAGCATCTTGGAGGCCACGACAGTTCCCTGCCCTCCCCGTCCATGAATCCGGATCTCGATCATTTTTCAAGCTCCTATTTATCGGGACGCAGATGAACACGCATAAGAAAATGCCTAGAGTTCGGAGTGCCTAAAGTGCCTAGAGTTAACAACAGGGCCTTATCGCCTTTGCCCCCTCACTCCTCACGCTTCACGTTTTCTTCCGGGACGCGGATGAACGCGGATAAACACGGATAAAGATTCATAAAAAATCTTAACAAAATTTAAAAATTTTACACCACCGTAGTACAGATGAACAAAGATAAAAGACCCTAAATGCGGCAAAAATTCTTTTTTTTACTTCATTTTTTTGATCTGTGTGAATCTGTGTTTATCTGTGTCCAATTATTTTTTAATGCATCACCGCCCCGCCGTCCACGTTGATCGATTGGCCGGTGATATTCCGGGCCTCTTCCGAAACCAGGAAGGCCACCAGGCTGGCGATGTCTTCGGGAGTCTGGGGCCGCCGCAAAGGGGTGACGGAT
>JAPLIW010000832.1 GCA_026388915.1 Deltaproteobacteria bacterium | reverse complement strand
CTCGTCCCATTTTGTTAGAAAGGCAGCACCCGCTATGGAAAGAGTCCTGATCTTCGACACCACCCTGAGGGACGGAGAGCAATCTCCGGGAGCCAGCATGAACCTGGGAGAGAAGATTCTCTTCGCCCGGCAGCTCGAGCGTCTGAACGTGGACGTCATCGAGGCCGGGTTTCCGGCCAGTTCCCCCGGCGATTTCGAGTCGGTCAAGCGGATTTCCCAGGAGATCCGGGGACCGCAGGTCGCGGGGCTGGCGCGGACCACTCCCCAGGATATCGACACCGCCTGGGAAGCGCTGAAGCACGCCCGGGCACCCCGCATCCACGTCTTTATCGCCACCTCGGACATTCATCTGAAATACAAGCTGCGCAAGAGCCGCGAAGAGGTCATGGAGGAAGCGGGCCGGGCTGTGGCCCACGCCAAACGGTACACCGACAACGTGGAGTTTTCCTGCGAGGACGCCACCCGGTCGGACCCGGATTACCTGGCCCGGATTCTGGAGGCGGCCATCGACGCCGGGGCCACCACGGTCAACATTCCCGATACCGTGGGTTACACCACCCCCACGGAGTACGCCAAGCTCCTCACCCAGCTCCGGCAGAAAGTGAAAAATATCAAGAAGGCGGTCGTCTCGGTCCACTGCCATGACGACCTGGGCATGGCCGTGGCCAACAGCCTGGCGGCCGTCGAAAACGGCGCCCGCCAAGTGGAGTGCACGGTCAACGGAATCGGCGAGCGGGCCGGCAACGCCTCCATGGAAGAGATCGTCATGGCCCTGAAGACCCGGAAGGATTTCTTCAACTTCGAAGTGGGGATCCTCACCGAGCAGATCTACCCGGCCAGCCGCCTCCTCACCAGCATCACCGGAATCCAGGTGCCCCCCAACAAGGCCATCGTGGGGGCCAACGCCTTCGCCCACGAAGCGGGCATCCACCAGGACGGCGTATTGAAAGAAAAGATCACCTACGAGATCATGAAGCCTGAGACCGTGGGGATCACTCAATCCACCCTCATTCTGGGCAAACATTCCGGCCGCCACGCCTTCCGTGACCGGGTGCGGAGCCTGGGATACGAGCTCAGCGAGGCCCATCTCAACCAGGCCTTCCAGCGGTTCAAGGAAGTGGCCGACAAAAAGAAACAGATCTTTGACGAGGACCTGGAAGCCATCGTCGCCGACGAGATCCTGCGGATTCCCGATTTCTACAAGCTGGTCAACCTGACCGTGGTGAGCGGCTCCGTGACCGTGCCCACCGCCACGGTCCAGATCGAGATCGGCGGGAAGCTTTACCAGGATGCGGCTTTCGGCGATGGCCCGGTGGACGCCGCCTGCAAGACCATCTCCAAAATTACCAAGACCAAGAGCCATCTGGCCAAGTTCTCGGTGAACGCCATCACCGCCGGCACCGACGCCCACGGGGAGGTCATGGTGATCCTGGAAGAGGGAGGAATCCGGGTCACGGGCCAGGGGGCCCACACGGATATCATCATGGCGGCGGCCAAAGCCTACGTTAATGCCCTGAACAAACTGGAGTACCAGAAGCGTCTCAAAGGAGTCACCTCATGATGCACCCCATGACCATGACCGAACAGATTCTGGCCGAGCATGCCGGACAGGCGGGAGTGGAGCCGGGTCAACTGATCAATGCCAAGGTGGACCTGGTTCTCGCCAACGACATCACCGCCCCGATTGCCATCGAGGAATTCCGCAAAGCGGGGGGCACCCGGGTCTTTGACCCGGCCAAGCTCGTTTTGGTGCCCGACCATTTTGTTCCCAACAAGGATATCAAGTCTGCCCAGCAGTGCCAGCTCATGCGGGAGTTTGCCAAAGACCTGCAGCTGCCCCATTATTTTGAAGTGGGAGAAGCGGGGATCGAGCATGCCCTCCTTCCCGAGCAGGGCCTGGTCCTTCCCGGAGACCTGGTCATCGGCGCCGACAGCCACACCTGCACCTATGGAGCCCTCGGGGCCTTTGCCACGGGCGTGGGATCCACGGATGTCGGCGCGGCGATGATCACCGGGGAGGCCTGGTTCCGGGTCCCGGAAACAATCAAGATCCAATATCACGGCAAGCGGCGCCCCTGGGTGGACGGGAAAGACCTGATTCTCTACACCATCGGACAGATCGGGGTGGACGGAGCCCGGTACAAAGCCATGGAATTCACCGGAGAGGCCATCGCCAACCTGCCCATGGACAGCCGCCTCACCATGTGTAACATGGCCATCGAGGCCGGGGGGAAGAACGGGATCATTCCCCCGGACAAGATCACCAAGGAGTACGTGGAAAAGCGGGCCAAACGGCCCTACAAATTCTTCCACAGCGACGCCGAGGCGAAATACAGCCAGGTTCTGGACATCGACGTCACCCGGATCGAGCCCCAGGTGGCTTTCCCCCACCTGCCCTCGAACGTGAGGCCCATCAGCGCGGTGGGAAACGTTCCCATCGACCAAGCGGTCATCGGGTCCTGCACCAACGGCCGTCTGGATGACCTGCGGGTCGCCGCCCGGGTCCTGAAGGGAAGGAAGCGGGCGCCCTTCGTCCGCCTGATCATCATCCCGGCGACCCAGGAAATTTACCGGCAGGCCATGAAGGAGGGGCTGTTCGACATCTTCATGGATGCCCTTGCGGTCATCAGCACTCCCACCTGCGGCCCCTGCCTGGGCGGATATATGGGAATTCTGGCCAAGGGAGAACGGGCCGTGTCCACCACGAATCGGAACTTCGTGGGCCGGATGGGTCATGCCCAGAGCGAGGTCTACCTGGCCAACCCGGCGGTGGCCGCCGCCTCGGCCGTCCTGGGAAGGCTGGGAGGCCCGGAAGAGCTGGGTGTAGCCTAACCGAATGCGGAATTTGGATTGCGGAATGCGGAATTAAAAATATTACCCACAGAGGACATACAAAAAAATAAATCCGAAATCCGAATATCGAAACCCGAAACAATAGCCAAATTCGAATTTTCAAATTTCAAACCCGTTTTAGAAATTTTTTCGTTTGGGTCATTTGGATTTGTTTCGAGTTTCGTGCTTCGAATTTCGGATTTCGCAGTCAGGAGGTTTTATGATCTACAAAGGCAGGGCCTGGAAATTCGGGGCCAACCTGGATACCGACGCCATCGTCGCCGCCCGGTACCTGAACACCTGGGACCCGCAGGAACTGGCCTCTCATCTCATGGAGGACGTGGACCCTAAATTCCGGGAAAAGATCCAGCCGGGCGATATCATCGTCGCCGAGGACAACTTTGGCTGCGGCTCCTCCCGGGAGCACGCCCCCATCGCCATCAAGTACGGCGGCATCTCCTGCGTGGTGGCCAAGAGCTATGCCCGGATTTTTTACCGGAACTCTTTCAACACCGGTTTGCCCATCTTCGAGAGTCCCGAGGCGGTGGACGGAATCCATCCGGGCGACGAACTGGAAGTGGACAGTCAAACGGGAACCATCAAAAACCTAACCACCGGGCAAACCTACCACGCCCAACCCATCCCGCCCTTCATGCAGCAGCTGATCGAGGCGGGCGGATTGATGAATTACGTCAAAATCTTCAAGATGAAGAAGGAATAAAGAGCCGGAGAGCTTTTGTAGGGGCGCGCCCCGGTGCGCGCCCTTTAACCGGGCAGGCGCAGAGGCTTGCCCCTACCCTGGAATCCCTGAAGGAGAAAGGTATGGCTTACCAGATTGCCGTCATCCCCGGCGACGGAACAGGCCCGGAAGTGGTTAAGGAAGGGCTCAAAGTCCTGCAGGCTGTGGGGCAGAAAGAAAATTTCAAGATGGACTTCACCCCCTACGACCTGGGAGGAGACCGGTACCTCAAGACCGGAGAGATTCTGCCCGACTCGGTCCTGGCCGAATTCCGGAAATTCCACGCCATCTTCCTCGGAGCCATCGGCCATCCGCAGGTGAAACCCGGAATCCTGGAGCAGGGGATCCTCCTGAAGACCCGCTTTGCTCTCGATCAGTACATCAACCTCCGCCCGGTGAGGCTCTACCCCGGGGTCGATACCCCCCTGAAGGACAAGGGCCCGGAGCACATCGACTTCGTGATCATCCGGGAAAACACCGAAGGGCTCTACACCGGCGCCGGGGGATTCCTGAGAAAAGGGACCCCGGACGAAGTGGCCATCCAGGAGTCGATCAACACCCGAAAAGGGGTGGAACGGTGCCTTCGTTACGCTTTCCAGGCCTGCATGAAACGCAACCGGGCGCACAAACTGACCCTGGCCGCCAAAACCAACGTGCTCAACTACGCCTCCGACCTGTGGATGAGAACCTTTCAGGAATTGGCCAAGGAGTACCCCCGGGTGAAGACCGATTACACCCACGTGGACGCCCTGTGCATGTGGATGGTCAAAAATCCGGAATGGTTTGACGTGGTGGTGACCGACAACCTCTTCGGCGACATCGTCACCGACCTGGGAGCGATGATCCAGGGAGGACTGGGCATCGCCGCGGGAGGCAACATCAACCCGGACCCGGGCGGGGTTTCCATGTTCGAGCCCATGGGCGGCTCGACCCCCAAATACGCGGGGAAGAACGTCATCAATCCCCTGGCCGCCATCTGCGCCGGCATGATGATGCTCGAGCACCTGGGGGAAAAGAAGGCGGCGGAACGGGTCGAAAAAGCGGTGATGCAGGTCCTGGCCAAGCATCTCAAGAGCCTGGCCGCAGGAGAAATGGGACATAGCACCAGCGAGGTAGGAGACCTAGTAGTAAGGTACCTGTGACTTCTTTATAATGCGGAATTCGGAATGTGGAATGCGGAATAAAATTCGAGAGGGGTTTGACAATTCCGCATTCCGAATTCCGCATTTGGCCTGTTAACCTTTTCTTTTTGCTTTCCAATTGGACCTCCCAACCTATGAGTGAACCTAATTTTCTGGATCCCATCTTCAAACCCCAGTCCCTCGCGGTGATCGGAGCTTCCACCCAGGTCGAAAAATGGGGCCATCGCATGGTGGTTCGCCCTTTCAACACCGGCTTTCGGGGAACCATCTACGCCATCAACCCCGGGGCCAAGGAAATCGGCGGGGTGAAGTGTTTCGCCTCCATCTCCGACCTTCCCATGAATATCGATTTGGCGGTCATCACCCTCCCTTCCAATCAGGTACCCGAGGCTCTGCGGCAGTGTATCGGGCAGGGGATCCGGGGAGCGGTGATCATCTCCGCCGGATTTGCCGAAGCGGGCCCGGAGGGAAAGAAGCTCCAGGACGAGGTTTTGGGGATTGCCCGGGAAGGCCGGATCCCCTTCGTGGGGCCCAATTGCATGGGCTTATGGAGCGAGCCGGTGTGGTTGAACCTGGCCTTCGAAGAAGCCCCCATGCGCGGTCCCATCGCCTTCATCTCCCAGAGCGGAACCCTGGGCAATTACCTCATGCTCCTGGCCAAGAGCAAAGGCTATGGCTTCAGGAGTTTCATCAGTAGCGGGAATCAGGCCATGCTGGAGGTGGCGGATTACCTGGAATATTTCGGCAGCGATGAAAAGACCCGGACGATCATCCTCTATGTGGAAGGTTTCCAAAACGCCGGGCGCTTTTTCCAGGTGGCCCGGGAAGTGGCCCCCAAAAAGCCGATCCTGGTTTATAAAGCCGGGCGGTTTGACGTGGGCGTGCGCGCCGCCCTTTCTCACACGGCCTCCATGGCTGGCAATGATAAGATCTTCGAGGGCCTCTGCCGGCAGGCCGGGCTGATCCGCTGTTATGATCCCCTGCATACCTTTGACATGGCCATGGCCCTGGCCAGTCAGCCCTTGCCCAAGGGAAACCGGGTGGCCATCATCTCCGGCGGGGGCGGGTACTGTGTGACCATGGCCGAGGCCTGCGCGGCCTGGGGCTTGGAGGTTCCCCAGCTGGACCCGGAGGCTTCGGACCGGATCAAGAAGATTCTTCAGCCCTTCGCCCCCCGGCCGCTGAATCCGGTGGACGCCGCCTCCGACATCCGGCCCATGACCTACGCCCGGACTCTGGACATCCTCTTGAGCCTGGATTACATCGACGGGATCTGCATGATGATCCCCTTCATGTTTGAATTCCAGCTCCGGTCCCCAGCCTCAATCCGGGAGTTGATGGATGCCACGGAGATCATCTGCTCCCTGCCCCAAAAATACCACAAGCCGTTGATCGGGAACATGATTCCCCGCGCGGCCGTCGGCCCCGCCCTGGACCTCTTCAAGAAGGCCGGGATCCCCTTCTTCGCCAGCCAGGACGAATCCGCCCGGGCCATGCACGCCCTCTTCCGCTACTCCCGCATCCGGTCCAATTCAAAATAAACAGGACGCAGATTCACGCAGAGAAAGTCAGGAAGGACGCAGGAAAATTCCAAAGTGTGCCATAAGGTTGGTAATTGAAATCAGGCCTGCATGGTATTTTCTGAGCGCCTCAATGTTTCTTCCTGTAACGTAGTTTTTGGTATTTTCTTTCGGCATACAATACTCCAAATGCAAATCATCAATTTTTGTTTGGAAACCTAGGTATTTTCAGAAGTTCAGAGGCAATTTTCCTCTTGACTCATTTTTCCCAAAAGAGTATTTTTTGCTCATCCGATTTCACCTGTTTCCGATTTACGCAGCATGCTAACTTCTACCCTTCTGAAAGAAGTCATGTAAAGAAGTTTCAGAAGGTGCCGATATGAAGCCTCTAGGGATTTATTTTCCTCCGGGAGGCTTTCTATTTTCGGCGAGGTGCTGCTTTCGGAAGGACGGCCTGAAGACCCCTTAAATAACAAATTCTCATTTTTATGCGGTGACTGCATGACACCGGTATGGGCAACATAAAACGGCTCTTAAGGGATAAAACTCTTCCCAAACCCGGGTTTCCCATTTGTTTACCCCATGTATTCTGGTATAAGCCCCCAAAGAGACAGTCGCTGCATAAAATATAATTTTAGGCACAAAGAAGGGAGGAAAAATGAAGACTCTATTTAGATTCCCATTGTCCCTTGCGCTCACGCTAGTCACCCTGCTTTTTCTTTACCCTGGCTTATCGGTTTCGCAGGACAAGGCGACACGAGGTGCCATTAAGACCAAGACTATTGAGGCTCTCATCAAGGATCTTAATCCACATACCAAGGTCCTCACCATAGACGAGTATCCTGGGACAATCATCTACAACAAGACGACAGTGTTCCTTGCTGGAGCTGGAAAGGTTTCCCCCTCCGCTGCAAGAACGGGCACCAAAGCAACGATCACCTACACTGAGTCGCTGGGCGCGGAAGATCCACCCGGGTCAGGCATTAGACCTGTTTCCGGTCTCGCAACGAGAATCGTTTTACATATTCCCCTTGAAACAGCGCAGCAGGCTCCCGAAATCTCGAATCGTTTTGTTGATAACAGAGATGGTACGATAACTGATACTAAGACCAAATTGATGTGGCAGAAGAATGACGATGGAAAGAAACGCACTTGGAAAGAGGCTCAAGACTATGTCCGTAACCTTAGGTTGGCTGGACACAAGGACTGGCGTCTCCCCGACACCAAAGAACACGATCCAGCGATAGTCATGGAACTTAAGGGAAAGAAGCGGTCTGAGGGTCGAGCGGATTGGTACTGGTCAAGTGACCAAAAAGATTGGATACCTTTCAACTATCCTGCGACTCACTTGCTCGTCGGCCCTATGACTTCGCTCGGAGAACCCAAAGATACAGATCGCGCTTTCGTGCGATGCGTGAGGGAACTGAAATAATTTTTGAAATAGGATTATGGTGCCTAACAGTTGGATCCAGTCGACGCGGGTAAGCCGTGCGCCTGACCCGTGGCGTTAGGCCAAAAAAGGAGGAGGTTATGAAAGCGATCATTATTTCTTTTTTTATTCTTTTAGCAACATCCATCACAACATTGGCTGGTGAGATCCATGAAGCCGTCAAAAACGGTGATCAACACAAAATCCAAAGTCTGCTTGGCTCTAATCCTGCCTTGATAGAGTCGCAGGATGCCAAAGGTCTGCGCCCTCTTTACCTTGCGGTACTTGGTAACCAGACCGCGATCGTCCGCTTGTTCTTGGAAAAGGGCGCAGCAATTGATAACAAAAATGGGCAAGCCGGATTCACGGCATTGATGGCTGCAGTGGGAAATGGAAACGAAACGCTCACAAAGCTTCTCTTGGACAGCGGGGCCAAACCAGATGTGGGAGTCCGCGGGGTTACGCCGCTTCTTTATGCGGCAAATAAAGGGTACGCCAAAATCGTAAAGATGCTCGCGGAGAAAAAGGCAGACGTAAACGCCCGAGAAGAGGGCTCACTCATTACGGCAGTAAAGGCTGCAGCATCTCAAGGTCACAAAGAAGTTGTTGAAGTATTAGTCTCTTTTGGTGCGAACGTCAATCTTCCGGACAGCAGAATGAATACCCCACTGTATGAAGCTGCGGCCTTTGGTTATGCCGACATCGTGGGATTCCTGGTCGCCGCTAAAGCAGACGTCAACAAGAAGAATAGGGATGGTCAGACCCCGCTATACGCCGCATCTTTCGATGGACATCTCGAGGTCGTTAGAGAGTTGATTCGAGCAGGCGCTGACGTAAATGCTGGGGATCGGATTGAGAATACGCCATTGCACGAAGCTGCTCTGAAGGGCCATCTAGCAGTAGTAGAGTTCTTGTTGGCCAAAGGAGCCCAGGTAAATGCTAGAAACAGTAAGGGGCAACCACCAATCTGGTTTGCCTTCCAGAAAAACCATACCGATGTTGTCAAGATTCTTGAACAGCACGGGGCAATTCGAACCGTGTTTGAGCCGTCAGGTGCGCGTATTGATTTTTGATGGGTATTGTAGAGAGTCATAGGAATTTGGCTAACAAGGCGCCTCACATGAGCCGTATTCCGCTACGCTCCCTAGCGGCAGTAAAGCTTTGCCATTACCAGAAATTTCGATAATTGCTATATCTCCATTTGTTTCCTGATTTCTAAAAAGTTTGCATATCGATATCATTGAATCGCGGCAAGTCATTTCTACCCATAATGAGCAATCTTTAAAGAAGCCCTTGGGTGAAGTGTAGTAGGTGTAACAAAAAATTAAGGGGAATCTGGTCTTGTCTGGTGGACTAAATCCTATCCATCGCAACGAATGGGCCGAAGATAGTGTGAGTGTGAGTGAAAAAATGATAAGAAACTATTTTTTTCCGGCTGCTACTGACAATCACACTGACCCTGCTTTTAGAAAGACCCGAATTTCTTATTCACTTCATGCAGCGGTATTCCCTTCCGCAGGGCCTGGCGCATCTTCAGTTCCCGCTGCACCGCTTTTTCCGACTTCACCAGCACTTCTTCGGTCAGCCCCTGGGGGATAACCACCACGCCATCCATATCCCCGAAGACATAGTCCCCGGGATAAATTGATACCTCCCTAACCTTCGTGACTCCCTGGAACTCCTTCAGCTCCCAGCGGCTGATGGAGCTGGCCGGCATATAGAAATCGGTGAAGACCGGGAAGTTCAGCTTCAGAATGAAGGGGGCGTCGCGCAGTCCTCCGTCAACCACCGCGCCGGTGCTCCCCTTCTGCTTTGCCGAAAGGGTCATGATCTCTCCCCAGTGGGACGAAGACCGGTCGCCGCTCGCGCTCAGCACCACGACACAATGGGGGGTGATGGCCTCCAGCATCTTGATCAGCATGGGCGTATCGTCACTCTTGATGTCCCCCGTCTGCACCCCCAAGCATGTGAATGCGGGGCCGGCGACCTTCATGTGATCCTTCATGGGACGGATGGCGGGAGGCAGGGAATGAGCCCGGACCCCCTTGGAATCCAGGATGTCCGCCACCACCCCGGTATAGAGGCGGCGGTACCGCCGGCCGAGCTCCGGCAACGCGATCTTCCCTTTTTTCATGACACCCTCCTTTTTCATTTCAACCACGGAAGGACACAGAGAAATTTGAAGAAATAATATTAATGGGACACGGATGAACACGGATAAAGACAGATAAAACAATAATTGTTAATCGTCCATGGTCAGTAGTCCGTTGTGGTCAGGCGATATCTGTTATTCGTTATTCGTCATCTGTCATCTAATATCCGTTATCCTTATTGTGCTTTTTGCCATTTAATATCTGTGTTCATCTGTGTTCATCTGTGTTTATCTGTGTCCAAAATAAATAGGTTTGTTCATCTGTGTTCATCCGCGTCCCATTATTCTTTATTTTTTCTTTTCCAGCCGCAAAGCCCACTCTTC
>JAPLIW010000829.1 GCA_026388915.1 Deltaproteobacteria bacterium | reverse complement strand
CTGGCGGTCTATGATGTAAGAAAGGAAGCAATCGAGGCCATCGTAAAAAAGGGGGCCCAGGGAGCTTCTTCCCCCAAAGAGGTGGCGGAAAAATGCCGGAAGGTGATCACCATCGTTCCCAATTCGGATGCCGTGGAACAGGTGGTATTCGGCGCCGGCGGTCTCCTGGAGGGGATGAAGGCGGGGGATGTGCTGATGGAAATGACCAGCGCCTACCCCCCGAGCACGCTGAAGGTCAGCCAGGCTCTTGCCACCAAAGGGGTCAACATGATCGATGCGCCGGTCAGCGGCGGAGTCGTGGGAGCCGTGGCCGGGACGCTCTCCGTCATGGTGGGGGGGGACGAAAAAATCTTCGAATCCTGCCGCCCCATTCTCTCGGTCATGGGAAAAAATCTCTTCTACATAGGGGGACTCGGGTTCGGGCACGCCCTGAAGGCGATCAACAATTTCCTCTCGGCCACTACCCTGGCGGCCACTTCCGAGGCCATCATCCTGGCTTCAAAGATGGGCATCTCCTCCCAGAGGGCGATCGAGGTCCTGGCGGTCAGCACCGGCCGGAGCTACACGACGGAGCTCAAGTTCCCCAAGTTCGTCCTGCCCCGGACCTTCAACTCCGGCTTCACCATGGAACTCATGCACAAGGACCTCAACACGGTCACCCGCATGGCCCGGGAGTACAAGGTTCCCATGCTCCTGGCCAACTTGGTGCAGGAGCTCTACGGCTACTCCCTGGCTCATGGAGACAAGAAGACGGACCACACCGCCATCTTCTCGAGCTTGGAAGACCTGGCCGGGACGAAAGTGAAACCCTAGCTAAAGCCAGTAGGGGCGACCGGCCGGGCGCTCCTACATGGGAATGGAGACAAATTCTTCCGCCAAAAATGATGTTTTCGTAAAAAGTCGAAATTCCGTTGAATTCGTCATTCCGGCGAAAGCCGGAATCCAGTTATTTCAAAAAGCCCTGGACCCCGGCTTTCGCCGGGGTGACGCTTCAAGAGACTTCTTACGAGACCATCAAAGATGGCAGAAGAAAATTTTCAGGTTGGCCTTCATTTCCCCTTGAAGACGGGTTCCCTTTTCTCCACGAACGATTTCATCCCCTCGGCTCGGTCCTCGGTTTTGCGGCAGATTTCCTGGGCGATCTGCTCATGGTCGAGGGCCTGGGCCAGATCCAGCCGGGTATAATTCTGCAGGGCTTTCTTGGCCAAGGCGATGGGAATGGGGGCGTTCTTGACGAATTTCAGGGCGAACTCCCGGGTGGCTTTCGGCAGTTCCTCATGGGGGACAACTTTGTTGACCAGGCCGATCCGCAGCGCCTCCTGAGCGTCGATCACCTCGCCGGAAAAAATCAGTTCCGCCGCCTTCGCATACCCGACGAGTCTGGGCAGGAACCAGGTCCCCCCCCAATCCGGGTGAATCCCCCGGCGCACGAAGACCTCCCCGAACCGGGCCCGGTCGCTGGCGATGCGCAGATCACAGGCGAGGGCCAGGTTGCAGCCCCCCCCGGCGGCAACCCCGTTCACCGAGGCGATGACCGGCTTTCCGGTCGCCTGAATCAGCAGGACGATCTTGTCCCGGGTTGGCCGCTGGTCCAGGGGAAGGTCGGTGTCGGCCCGGGAAGTGCCGGAGACAAATTCCTTCACGTCCCCCCCGGCGCAGAACGCTTTCCCCGAGCCGGTGATCACGATGACCCGGACCTCCCGGTCGGATGCAGCCGCCTCCAAAGCCTCTAAAATCTCCTGCCGCATGCCCCCGCCCAGGGCATTCATGGCCTCCGGCCGGTTCAGGGTAATCGTCCCGATTCCGTCCTCTTTAGCGTACAAAACAAATTCCCAGCTCATCTCACTCCTCCCTCAAAAAAGTCGCATAGTCTTGTAGTCGTGAAGTCTCTTAGTTTTTGCCATGAGCTACGAGCTTTGAGCTTTCTATCTCCTCTGCGTTCTCTGCGTGCTCTGCGGTTAAAATTGTTTTTCCAGTCTTTGAGCCACGGCTTTCGCCTCCGCCACCAAGCTGCGGATCACTTCTTCGACGGTCTTGATGTCCCTGATCAATCCCGCCACCTGCCCCGCCGACATGAGCCCTTCCCCCTCTCCTCCTTTCCCTTTATCGGAGAGGCTGTCCACAAAGGCGTTGATCTCCGCCTGGCTGGCTCCTTTTTCGTCCATCTCCCGGACGGCCAGCGCAGCCCGGTTTTTTAGGACTCGAATGGGATACCCCTTTCGGGCGGCGATCATTGTTCCGTCATCCTTTGCCGTAAGGATGGCCTGCTTATACACGGATGGGACCGGGCTTTCCTGGGTCGCTAGAAAACGGGTCCCCATCTGGACCCCCTCGGCCCCGAGGGCAAAGGCGGCTGCGAGGCCCCGGCCATCTCCAATCCCGCCAGCGGCCACCACCGGGATTCGAACGGCATCCACCCCCTGGGGAATAAGAACCAGGGTGGAAATCTCATCCCGGCCCACGTGTCCGCCGCCTTCCGCTCCCACCGCGATAACCCCATCCACCCCCGCCGCTTCCGCCTTCCTGGCCATGTCCACGGTCGCCACGACGTGTAGAATACTCAAACCGGCCTCCTTCACCCGCCGGATGATTTTTCCCGGGTCGCCGGCTGAAGTGGTGATCGTTTTCAGCCCCTCTTCGGCGGCGATTTCCAGGGCTTCAAGGGCATTGGGCCGGTAGATTGGAATGTTCAAGCCGAAAGGCTTGCCGGTGAGAGAGCGGGCCTTGCGGATCTCCGCCCGCAGCGCGTTCCCCTCCATCCCCGAGGCCCCGATAATCCCGAAGCCCCCGGCGCGGGACACGGCGGCGGCCAGCTCCCCCAGGCTGATGCGGCGCATCGCCCCCTGTATGATGGGATATTCCGAACCCAGGATTTCGGTAATCCGATTCTTCATCGACTCCTCCCTAAAGGACTAAGTTCCATCAGGAAATTCATCCCCCCCTTTCGTCCATCCGGAAAATAGACCTTTCCGGATGCCGTGTCAACTGCGGAGATTTTAAAACATTGAATCACATCTCGTCTTTGCGCTAAATTAGAAATATGATGGGCGAAAAACCTGATTACACCTTTCGGTATCCGGTTGAAGCACCCGCAGCCGGCAGCCGCCGGGATTCTCTATTGGAGATGATCCGGATCCAACTGGAGAGCCTCTTGGGCTTACTTTCCCTATATCAAAGGGGCGAAGAGGTGAAAGTCGATGGTTTCCGGCTGATGGATGAAGGGGAAAGTATCCATCCGATCTTTGCGTCCGAAACCGACAAGGCAGAGGTTAAGGCTGAGGTCGAGGTTAAGGTCAAGGCAAGGGTTGAACCTAAGCCTGGCCCTCAACCTCAACCTCAGCCTCAACCCTGTCCTCAGCCTCCTACATCTTTCCAAAGCGCCCGCAACGCCGAGTTATATGAGCCTCGAATCCCCCATATCCAGCGGGTCCTGGAGAGCCTCCTTTCGGTGATCACTCTAGAGTCGGATGGGAAGCCGGTAAAAGTCGACGGCTTTCGCCTGAAAGACTTGAGCCATTGGCTGGTTCCATCCGCGGGAGACCCGGCTGAAGTCTTCGACCACCTGGCCACCAGCTGTGATTGCGACTGCAGCTTCTGCTACCTTCGGGGAAATCCCCCCTCCCTTGCGCTGGAGCAGCCCGAGAGGAAGAGCGAGGAGGAGTGGCGGGAGGCTCAAACCCGGTTGAAATATTTTTGTCCACGGGAAAAGCGGTCGCTCTTCCCCACCCTGGGAAGCCCGTACGAGGTTCTCTCCCATCCTCGCGCACTTGGCCTTCTCCGGGAGCTCAGGAAACAGACAGATCGGCCCTTCCGCCTGTCCACCAATGGAAATCGCCTCACCCGGCATTTCATCGGAGAGCTGGCTAAGTTGAAATCGGTTTACTTATACCTGTCCCTGAACTCCTCTTCCCCGGTCCGGCGCAAACAGATCATGGGAGCGGCGAAACCGGAGACGGCCATTCACTCCCTTCCGCTCCTGAGAGAAGGGGGAATCTCTTTTGCCGTCATCATCGTCCCCTGGCCCTTTCCATCCAAGGAAGAAATGCTTTCCGATTTGAGGAAAACGGTGGCCCATGCGGACCGGCACGACGCCCACCTGGTCGAGGTAAGCCTGCCCGGGTACAGCCGGTATTTCTCTTCGGAACCTCTTTTTGACCGGGAAGAGGTCTGGTCATCGGTCGTCTCGGAGATCCGGGCGCTGCGGCGGGAGGTCCAGTGCCCGTTACTGGTCAAGCCCAGCCTGTACGAAGAAACGCTCCATGAAAAGAAGTTCAACCTCCCGGCCGTGGTCGGGGTCGTAAAGAATTCGCCGGCGGCTCACGGCGGAATTCAAAAAGGGGATTTGATTCTCTCCATCGGAGGGCTGAAAGTCTCCTCCCGTCCCCAGGCCCGGGACCTCCTTCATCTCCACCATCAAAATCGCACTCCCACCCTCTCCCTTTCCGTTCAGCG
>JAPLIW010000296.1 GCA_026388915.1 Deltaproteobacteria bacterium | reverse complement strand
AGCAAGGACCCCCGAGAGGTACTCGGGAATGAGGGTGGAGTAAGAATGGAGTTCGGGTTTCGAGTTCCGAGTTTACGAACTGCGGCCGTGGGATGGCCAGCTAGAAAGTTTTGGAAAAGGTGGTGATGATGAAACAGTTGTCTTTGCCCAAAAAGGGGATGGCTAAAGAGGAGGTCTTATCTCTCCTCCATTCCTTTAAATCAGGCGATTCGGACTGGCATGACGGGCATCTCTTCGGGCTTGTTTATTACGCCGGGGAGGATGTGGAGGACATGGCCCGGGAGGCCTATGCCGCCTACATGTTCGAGAACGCCCTGAGTCCTTTCGACTTCCCCAGCCTCCTGAAAATGGAGACCGAGTTCATCTCCATGGTCGGCAGCCTTTTTCATGGAGACGAGGCCGCCGCCGGATCCATGACCTCGGGGGGGACCGAGAGTATTTTGATGGCCGTGAAGGCGGCCCGGGACTGGGCCAGAGCCCATCAACCGGAGATCAAGGCGCCCGAGATGGTGGCTCCTCTTACTATTCACCCGGCTTTCAACAAGGCCGCGGACTACCTGGGGTTGAAAATCATCCAGACTCCGGTGGATGGAGAATTCCGCGCGGAGGTCGGGGCCATGAAGGAGTCCATTACTCCGAATACCATCCTTCTCGCCGCCACTGCGGTCACCTACCCTCACGGAATGATCGACCCCATAGCAGAAATCGGGGCCCTGGCGGCTGCAAGGAATCTCTGGTTCCATGTGGATGGTTGTCTGGGGGGGTACATGCTGCCTTTCCTGGAGAAGCTGGGCAATGAAATTCCTCCCTTTGACTTCCGGGTCCCCGGCGTCCGGTCCATGTCCGTGGATATTCATAAATACGGATATGTCTCCAAGGGGGTCTCCACCGTACTCTACCGTAATATTGATTTGCGCCAGCACCAGTTCTATGTTTATGCGGATTGGCCGGGAGGAGTTTACGCCACCCCTAGCCTTAGCGGAGCACGCCCGGGGGGAGCCATAGCTTCAGCCTGGGCCATTCTGCATTGTCTGGGAGAGGAAGGGTTCTTAAAGCTGGCCAAAGCTGCCCGGCAGGCGACCGTAAAATTGGTGGAGGGGATTCAGGCCATTCCTGGCCTTTTCGTCTTCGGAAAGCCCCCGGCAACTGTGTTCTCCTTCGGGTCGGATAAAATCAACGTGTATCAGCTGGCGGTCAAACTCAAAGAGAGAGGCTGGCACCTCCATTCCCAGCACCGCCCGGCCAGCCTGCATTTGACGATTTCTCCCTACCATGAGAAAATTGTCGAGCCTTTTCTCAAAGACCTCCGCGGTGCCGCCGCCGAGCTGGCAGCCGCCGGCCCGGCAGAGCCCGCAGGAGAGGCGGCTCTTTACGGCATGATGGCAACTTTGCCCGACCGCAAAGCGGCTAAAGCACTGGCTTTACAGTATTTGAATAACCTATACCGGCTGAAGGAGTGAGTTAGATTTCAGGTTTTGGCTTTGTTCCAAAAGTACGCGGGAAAACAATTTCCTGGAGTTATCGGCAAATGGGCAGAGCCGCAACCAAGAGGTGATGTTTTCCCCCGGACCCCGGCCCTGCCAGAAATCCCCCCTGCCCCCCTTTTTAAAGGGGGGTTGGGGGGGATTTCAGAGATGGGCTGGCCAGTCAGGGTTTCTTGCCAAAAATCAGGATTTTCATATTTATTGCCCATACGACCCATCACGTGCTTTTGGAACAAAGCTGAGGATTTTTGGTGAAAGCTGCGGTCTACCGAAAAGGAAAAGGTTTGGTGATAGAAGAAGTCCCGACGCCCGAAGCCGGGGCCGATGGGGTACTGGTAAAAGTCTCGGACACGGGCTTCTGCGGGTCGGATCACTCCCTGATCGAAAGCGGGCTGCTGCCCGATGGGCTCATCCTGGGGCATGAGGCGAGCGGCGTGGTTTTCGCCCGGGGGCGGCAGAAGAATGCCCTCGCGGCGGGCACCCGGGTCATTCTCCGGCCCACTTTCTGCGGGCAGTG
>JAPLIW010000033.1 GCA_026388915.1 Deltaproteobacteria bacterium | reverse complement strand
CTTTCCCAGTCCGTCCACCACGCCGGTGGTCCCGGACTCCTCCTCCATCGGGTCGTAGAGGGTATGCAGGGGGCACCAGGTGCCGGGGTCCACCAAATATTCCAGCCTCTGGTAAACGGTCATCTCCCCCCGTTTATTGATCTCCTCCTTGGAGATCCCGGCGGCTTTCACTTTCTTCACGGCCTCGGCGATCCCCTGTTCCACCTCGCGAATCTTTTTGAGGTTCTCCTCCGAACTCTGCATTTGCCTTTCCGACAAAGGTTTGCCGAAACCGGGCATTTTCTCGAAATATGGTTTCATCTGAGATTCCTCCCGCGCTTTTTTTGTTCAAACAATGTTTAACATAGCTAAAAAATTTATATTTAACAAGATTTTTTCCCATCTTTCAGGATGTTTTTCGAGGCAAAAAATCCCCCGGATCCGGATTTTTCTCTTTCCTTGTCCCCGGCGGCAAAGTATCCTACGATGAATCCGGAAGGATTCACCCAAAAAATTAAAAAAACTGAATCGCAGAGGTCGCAGAGCACGCAGAGATAAAAACGGCCAAAAGCTCAGGGCCAGGATGCAGGGGGAAAAGCGGCTCTCTTTCCCACCCTTCCCGGAGGGTCAAAACGGCCAAGGGGCTTTCAAGGAACGATCTCTGCGCTCTCTGCCTCCTCTTCGTTCATCCTCTTGTCTCGATCCCCAGAGGATCGAAAGGCAAAGAGGAGTCCATATCGATAAAATGATTTGTGTTTTTGCCTTTACAAAGAAAAAGCTCTGCGGTCTCTGCGTACTCTGCGGTTGATTTTTTCTTCATCCCCGGAGGGCGCAGAGACTTTTATCATTTCCCAAGCAAGGACAAAAAATGAAATTTGAACTCCTCATGGAAGGGCCCTACAATCTGACCCGCTGCGCCTGGGCTTTTTGCCATTTTCCCCAGGATGGAACGGACATCTGGATTCCCCCCCGGGAGACTCTCCCGGCGGAATACCATCGCCTCCACGTAGTGGAAGCTGAGCCCATTTTGATCATGGTTCAGCAGGAATTCGGGTCGAAGGATGACCAGGCCCGGCTCATCGTCCGGACCCACCCGGCCCGGCCTCGAAATGTCTCTCTCCTGAAGGAAAGAGTCCGCTGGCAATTCCATGTGGAAGCATCCCTGGAAGGCTTCTACCAACGGGCCCGGAAGAATCCCTTTCTCCGCCCCCTGGTCAAGGCCCTTTACGGCGTGAAACCCCTCCGCCCTTCCACCGTCTTTGAAATGGCCGTCATTGCCCTTTCGGAGCAGCAGATATCCTTAAACGCCGCGATCCAGATCCGTTCTCGAATGGTGCGGGCGCTGGGCAGGAAGATGAAGGTCGAAGGGAGAGAATACCATGCCTTCCCGACCCCCCGGACCCTGGCCGGGAGCACGGTCCAGGATTTGCGGAAGCTCTCTCTTTCGACTCGCAAAGCCGAGTACCTCATCGACCTGGCGCGAAAAGTGGCCGTGGATGGTTTTGACCTGGAAGGCCTCCGGACCCGGTCCAATGAAGAAGTCATTTCTACGCTAACTTCTCTGCGGGGATTCGGACGGTGGAGCGCGGAGTACCTCCTGGCCCGCGGCCTGGGCCGGACCGAAGTGGTAGCCGGGGCCGACCTGGGAATCCAGAACCTGGTGGGAAAATATCTGGGCCCCGGCCGAAGAGTCACGGAGAAAGAACTCCGGAAAAGGATGGAAGAATGGGGACCCCATAAAAGGTGGGTCGTTTTCTACCTCTTCTGCGCCTCCCGTTTGGGGCTAATCAAATGACTGTCGTTACCGTCCGAGAATGCCACGTTCCCACTATCCGATTCTTCATCATTCCGCATTCCGCATTCTAGTAGTGCGCCAGCCCCACCGTTAGGCCTCCGCAGAGGAATATGACTTGGCCGGTGATGAAGGAGGACTCATCCGAGGCCAGGAAGAGAATCAGGTTGGCCACGTCCTCCGGCTGCCCCATTCTTTTCAGGGGAATTCCGTTTATGATCGCCTTGGTCCGGGGGCTGTCCAGGGGATTCGCCGCGGTAAAAAGCTCGGTGGCAATCGGGCCCGGCCCGATGGCGTTCACGTTGATGTTGTACTGGGCCAGTTCCAGGGCCCAGGTCCGGGTGACTCCGATCAGCGCCGCTTTGGTGGCCCCGTATACCGTCCTCACCTCTTTGCCCAGGCTGGCCCGGGAGCTGATGTTGACGATCTTCCCGTAGCGGTGCTTTTTCATGGACGGAAGGACGGCGCGGGTACAGAAAAAAGTTCCCTTCAGGTTCACATCGACCACTTCATCCCAGTCTTCATCCTGGACATTCTCCAGCAGGGCCGGCTTGACGATCCCTGCGTTATTGACCAGGATGTCCACCCGCCCCCATTTGGAAAGGGCCTTTTCAACGGCCTTCTCCACTTCCTTTTTTTGCCTCACATCCGCCTGGATCCCCAGGGTTTTCCCTCCCATGGCCTTCAACTCTTTGGCCACCTGGGCTACTTCCTTGGGGAGGATATCCAGCAGAGCCACCGAAGCCCCTTCCTTGACCATCTTAACCGCCGTGGCCTTGCCAATTCCCCTGGCCCCCCCGGTGATCATCGCCACCCGTCCTTGCAGTCTTCCTTTGTCCATTGAGCCTCCCTATTGATGGTTATCACAGAGGGGACCGAGAGCCCCGAGAAGAATTATGAAAAGATAAAACTCATAACTCGCACCCCGGAACTTTTTTATATCTTTCTGATCTCTGTGCCACTATCGGTAAATAATAATAACCTGTTGGGGAGAAGAAGATATCCGATTCGCCTTGGCACTCCCCCTCAGCCCATCCCTCTCCCCCGGGAGGCTGTGTCATAATTCGTCATGCCCGCGAAGGCGGGCATCCAGGGGGCTCAAATCA
>JAPLIW010000123.1 GCA_026388915.1 Deltaproteobacteria bacterium | reverse complement strand
CCTCCTCTTCCCTCGGGGAAAGGAGCAAGGGGAGGGGAACTTAACGGTCCACCCTCACCCCTGCCCTCTCCCGCCAGCGGGAGAGGGGAATACTTTTTTATGGTTCGCGGGTGTCGCCCGGAGCATGAATATCATATGGTGACCCACTTTTCTCCAAAAAACTACAGGATAACAAGAATTTGGGTCTGATTATATAAGGTTGCACCCATAATTTGAAGCCTAAAGAAGTTATTTTAGAGTGCATTTTTTTCTACCCAGGCGCGCCTGGATGAAGTAAAATCATCCCGACCCGCGGGGTCTCTTAACCCAACATTCTTGCATGGAGGAGGGTGGGAAAATGGACGAGAGGAGGATGAAAATGCCGAGGCGAGACAAAAGGGTTTTCTGGATCATAGCGATCCTGGGAATGGTCTGTTTTCTGCATGAACTCCCGGGGACTATCTTGGCCCAGGAGAAGTACCCCGCAAAACCGATCAATTTCCTCATTGGTTATCCGGCAGGAGGGACAACGGATGTTTGCGCCCGGCCGCTGGTAGCCGCCGCCAGCAAGATTCTGGGGCAGCCGATCGTGGTCGTAAACAAACCGGGCGGAGCTTCCGCCGTGGCCGTGGCCACCCTTAAAACCGAGAAGCCTGACGGATATACCCTTGGGATTCTGCCCAGCGGGGCAGTCTTAAGCCAACACATGCGCAAGGTCCCCTATGATACGGCCCATGACTATACCTCGGTCATGCAATACGCGATCTATCTTTACGGGCTGGTGGTGCAGGCCGGTTCTCCCTGGAACACCTTTAAGGAGTTCATCGACTACGCCAAGGCTAATCCAGGGAAAATTCGATACAGCACGGCCGGGCCAGGGACCCCCCAGCACTTAGTCATGGAACGATTGGCCCTGAAAGAAAAAATCAAGTGGACTCATATCCCCTTCGAGGGGGGATCCCCGGCGGTTTCGGCGCTGCTCGGGGGCCACGTGGAGGCCTGCTCTCAAACCACCGAGTGGAAAACGCACGCGGAAGCGGGCCGCTTGAAGCTTCTGGCGGTATATGGCGAAAAGCGGATGATTGATTTTCCTAATGTTCCCACCCTTCTGGAATTGGGCTTCGGCATCACCGCTCCCAGCCTAATCTCCATCGTTGGACCCAAAGGGCTTTCTCCTCAGGTTGTGGAGGCCCTTCATGGGGCCTTCAAAACGGCCATGGAAGACCCGGATTTCATCAAGGTGGGCCGCCAGATGGACCAGCCTTCTTTCTATCGTGGGCCGCAGGATTTAGCCAAACACTTAGTGAATATGAACGACGAAGTGGGGACGTTAATCCGGAGCCTGGGCTTGCGGAAGGAGTGAAGGTTGGATCATCTCCAATTTAGTTGAAAAGAAAACCCTTTTCTTTTTGAAAAGGGCATAGCTTTCATGGGTTCTGCTGATAGATGATTTCCCCTATCGCCGAGTGGTCCCATGACCGGGCAAAAGGGCATTCGTCTCGCCAAAAAAGGCGGCGGTCCCTCTTTTCCCGATGCGGGCTTCCGCCGTTTTCAGCCAAGCCATCCCTTTCCCCCCGCGTCTCTTTGCGGAAAGGAAGCAGGAGGGAAATGGGAAGGTTTGATCCCGGCCCTTTTTGTCTTCGACGACTGCCCTTTTGCCCGGACAACGGGAAGAGCGGTCTGATCGACCAATTAAATTGGAGATGTTCCTGAAGGGTTTCCCGCATGGGCAAGTTTAATAACGACCAGGTGAGTGCGGCGATCTGGCTCGCCGCCGGGATCATTATTAGCCTCGCGGCCCTCCGCTACGACTTGGGAGCCTTGGCTTCTCCCGGCACGGGGTTCATGCCCTTTTTGGCCGGCTTGGCCATCGTTCTTTTTTCTTTCCTTGGCCTGGTGCAAGGAACTCTGTGGCGCAAGCAGGGAGTCGGGTGGAAGCCGCCGATGCGCGGCTTAAGATGGGAAAAATCCGTCATGGTTCTGGCGGCCCTTTTTGCCTACATCCTTCTTTTGACTCCCCTGGGTTTTTCCCTGTGCACAGCTCTGTTTATCGGGTTCTTATTGAGAACGGTGAAGCCTCAAAAATGGTTTGTGGTTATAGCCGGAAGCATCCTGACGGCTCTGGGGTCTTATGGGATTTTTGAGCTGTGGCTGAAGGCCCAGCTGCCCAAGGGCCCTTGGGGTTTTTGAGAAGAAAAAGGGATGGATTTTTTCCAAAGCATCGTTATGGGTTTTCAGGTTGCCCTACAGCCCGGCAACCTTTTGTTCTGCTTTATCGGGGTCCTCATTGGGACCTTGGTGGGCGTCCTGCCGGGGCTCGGGCCCGTGGCAGCTATCTCCCTTCTCCTGCCGACAACTTTTCATGTAACCCCGGTTTCAGCCATCATCATGCTCGCGGGAATTTATTACGGGGCTATGTATGGAGGTTCCACTACTTCCATCCTGGTGAACATTCCTGGGGAAGCTGCCTCAGTAGTCACCTGCCTGGACGGCTATCAGATGGCCCGCCAAGGCCGAGCCGGCCCGGCCTTAGGGATTGCCGCCTTCGGCTCCTTTATTGCCGGTACGATCGGAGTCCTCGGTCTGATGTTAATCGCTCCTCCCCTGGCCGAGATGGGTTTGAAATTCGGCCCCCCTGAATATTTCTCTTTGATGATCCTCGGATTGACCATCCTCACCTTTTTGGCCAGCGGGCCGATGTGGAAAGCCTTGCTCATGGCGGCTTTTGGCCTCTTTTTGGGCTGTATCGGGATGGACACGCTGATGGGGGCCCCGCGATTTACCTGGGACATTATCGAACTGAGCGACGGAATCGGCCTCGTCCCCGTGGTCATGGGCCTTTTTGGGATTTCCGAAGTTTTGCTCAACGTGGAGCAATCCATGGAGCGGTCCGTCTTTGAGACGAAGATCAAAAACCTCTTTCCCAATCTCAAAGATTGGGCGGACTCGATCTTCGCCATTCTCCGCGGCACCGTCATTGGTTTTTTCCTGGGAGTCCTTCCCGGAGGAGGAGCGGTTATTTCGTCTTTTGTCTCCTACGCCGTGGAGAAGAAGATTTCCAAATACCCGGAGAAATTCGGGACCGGAATGATCGCCGGGGTGGCCGGCCCGGAGGCGGCCAACAATGCGGCCACTGGCGGGGCCTTTATTCCTCTCCTTACTCTCGGTATTCCGGCCAACGCCGTCATGGCGATCCTCCTGGGAGCAATGATGATTCACGGGATGCAGCCCGGCCCCATGCTGGTCAAAGAACACCCGGACCTTTTCTGGGGGGCTGTGACCAGTATGTATTTGGGGAATGCTATGCTCCTGGTTCTTAATCTTCCGCTGATCGGGCTCTGGGTGAAGATTCTCAGAGTTCCTTACCCGATCCTTTTTCCCCTGATCCTGCTTTTTTGTCTGATCGGGTGTTACAGCCTGAACAACAGCCTCGTCGAAGTCTCGATCATGGTCATTTTTGGGCTCATCGGGTACTTGTTTAAGAAATTCGAGTATGAAGGGGCTCCTTTGGTCTTGGCCCTTGTCCTCGGTCCCATGATGGAGACAGCGCTTCGTCGTTCTTTGCTCCTCTCGGCGGGAGACCCCAT
>JAPLIW010000855.1 GCA_026388915.1 Deltaproteobacteria bacterium | reverse complement strand
AATCATTATTATTGTGGTATAGAGGGTTAAATGAGGGACAACCACCATTTTCCATAATATTTTAGAAGATGCAAAATGCCTAAAGAAGATGGAAAAGTAAAATGGTATTTGAGACCGATTAGTGTTGTTCTGCTCCTATTTTTCATATTGGGACCTTTTGGTCTCCCATTGCTTTATAAAAGTTCTAAATTCAGCAAAACATTAAAAATGATACTAACCATTGGTGTAATTATTTACACATCATATCTTATATTCGCATCGTTAGAAATTGCGAGACACCTCTATAGTGGGATGGGAGAATTACAAGATATGCTAAAATAAATGTCGGAGGTAGGTACCGGACAGTATGCCGTGCATGAGATATGACTTGTCGGTTAAAGTCCGATCATGGGAGTTCGGCGGTTCGCCCATGTAGCTGGAAATCGCTAGACGAGCCAGCGTGCTGTCAATTGCCCTGAATCCTCTGACTGAATTATTCAGTCAGTCTTATTGTTTACGTGTGGGGATCCGGGACGTTGTGAAAGCGCCGGTCAAAACCGGCATGGTGTAGGAGGTGAAAGCCCAGTACAAAGTAAGGGTCAGCAGCCCGCTTTGGCAGCAAGCTATGCGTCGACGACCAGTGATGTTGAAGGAAGAAGCAATACTTCAAACGAAAATCTGCCATGTTTGTCGGAAAAATGAGGCAAGTTGAGGAGGTAATTTTCTCCTGTCGCTAAAATCCTTAAAATCCCTTGACGCACAATTCCCCTTTTTGTATATTCATCTCGCCCCAAAACGAGTTCTTATCAATTCCCGGCGAGAAACCAGTCGGTCCAACTTTGACGCGCAAAGGAGCGTAATATGAGAGAGAATACACTAAAAAAGATCTGGGCTCAAGGGGGAGCCGCTGTGAGCGGCTGGCTGTCCATTCCGAGCGCCTTCTCCGCCGAGGTGATGGCGCATCAGGGATTCGACTCCCTCGTCATCGACATGCAGCACGGAGTAATCGACTATCAGACAGCCGTTGGCATGCTTGCGGCCATTTCGACCACACCGGTGGTGCCGCTCGCGCGCGTGCCATGGAACGATCCCGCCTATGTGATGAAGATCCTCGATGGCGGCGCCTACGGCATCATCTGCCCGATGATCAACAGTCGCGTGGAGGCCGAGGCTTTGGTCCGCGCCTGCAAGTACCCGCCTCGCGGCCATCGGAGCTTCGGCCCCGTGCGCGCGTCCCTCTACGCCGGCGCAGATTATGCGGAGCACGCCAACGACCAGCTTGTCGTTCTGCCCATGATCGAGACGGTGGAGGCGCTGAAGAACCTCGACGAAATCCTCAGCACGCCCGGGGTGGACGGGGTTTACGTTGGGCCGAGCGACCTCAGCCTGGCCCTGGACTGCAAGCCCCGTCTCGACCAGACGGATCCTCCGGTGGTGGAGGCCCAGCAGATGATCGTGGCGGCGTGCAAGCGTCACGGCGTGGTCGCAGGGATCCACAACGCGACGTCGGGGTACGCGCTCAAGATGATCGAGGCCGGCTATCAGTTTGTGACGCTGGCCAGCGACAGCCGCTTTATGGCCGCGCGGGCCGCCGCGGAAGTTTCCGCCGTCAGGAAGTCGGCGATTGGCGGCAGGCTCCCCGCCTACTGAAAAGGAAACGAGTGGAGCCTGGTGTGAATGGGGGCAGGCATAAGTAATTAACTATTTCTTCTTCTTGGGCGGTCATTCTAAATTTATTTCTTGATCCACACTTGCAATGGTATCCAAGCATCTGGGTAGGGCCAGGTTAAGTAAGCGCGCTTTTTGAAAAAACCGCAAGATTCTCTAATTCGGTTTGGGGGGGTGAGCAGATTTAATTCGGATGGATGTCTGATAATGTCCAAATACCGTCTAAACCCGAGACAAAATGGAAGGCCCGTTTCGGGGTCAGGTCTTGCATTGCTACATTTCTCCCAAGGTCCGTAATAGAGAAGCCAAGGTACCGGACAGTGTTGCGGGACGTTGTGTTGCGGGACGTTGTGTCCTAGGTTGCAAAAGAATTTAGAGCCCCAGTAAATCCGTTTGCATCCTTTGTATCCGGGGAGGGGGGACGTGGGTTCAAAAGCAACTTTTCCCGTGTTTAGCGCGCCGAAGTACCGGACAGTATGCCGTGCATGAAATAGGACTCGTCGGTTAAGGTCCGACCATGGGAGTTCGGCAGTTCGCCCTTGTAGCTGGAGATCGGTGGACGAGTCAGCGTGCCGTCGGGAGCGCCGAGTTCTTAAAAAGCCATCATCCTTCAGGCAGAAGACAAAGAATCATTTTTTACCCGAAGAAATTCGAAGGGTTCGAAGATAATAGGTCTCCTGGGCCGCCTCATGTTCATTGATAAAACGACGTAGCACATTTTGCGGAAGGGGAGGCCAAGCGGGGAAACCGGGGGTTCCACGAAATGGGTGATGTGTCCCGGCCCGGTCCCTAAATCAGGGGTTGACCCAAGCCAAATGATTCATTATAATGAACAGTAAGTCTATTTTAATGAACGCTCGTATCATTTTGGTGAAAAGTTATGGACTATAAAGAAAAACTCCTGAACAGGGTCCCTCTGAAGATCCTCTCCTTTCTTTGCCGGGTCCCTCATACGCCCCATTATGGAAGAGAAATTGCACGGGCGACCGGTGTGAGTATTGGTTCCACCAATCAGACTCTTAATCTCCTTCTTAACATGGGGGTTGTGGCAAGGGAGAAAAAGGGGCAACTCTACCTATATCGGGTTATAGCCGAAAATCCCCTCGTACGGGAATTCAAGAAGTTTGAAAATGTACTGGACCTGAACGGCCTTCTTTTGAGGATCCAGAAGGTATCTAACAAAATTGTCCTCTATGGCAGCTGTGCGACCGGGGAAGATACTTCTGAAAGTGACATTGATCTATTTATCATAAGCAGGGAAAAATCGAAAGTCTTGAACGAAATAAGAAAAGAAGCGAGCTTGATAAAAAGAGAAATCAAGGCGGTAATCGTTAGTGGTGAGGAATATCTTTTGATGAGGAACAAGAAAGAAGAACTACTGGACGAACTCGATAAAGGCATCGTGTTGTGGGAGAAGAGGATTTGAATCCGGAGTTTACAAGGTGCGTAGAGAAGGGGAAGATTGTCACCTTTGCAAAGGGACCTTCCCTTGTATCGAAAGAGCTAGATTCTGCGAATGATGACCTGATAGCTTCTAAGGATAGCCTGGCAAGAGGCAATTATAAGTGGGCCACAATACAGGCATATTATTCTATGTTTCACATGGCACGGGCGCTAATTTATGCCAAGAAATACCGGGAAAAGAGTCATTATTGCCTGGTGGTTGCCCTGGAACATCTTTATGTGGAAAGAGGGGTTCTCGAAAAAGGTCTTGTAGAAAGTCTCGTGATTGGAAAGGAGATGAGAGAATCAGCGGATTATCGCTCCAGTTTCTCAAAGGAAGGTGGCGAGAATTTGATCAGGGCCGCTGAAGATTTCCGGGATTCCGTCGGGAAATTACTGAAGAAATGAACTCGGGGAGATTGCGAGGGTGGCGAATTTGGGGGGTGCGGGACGATGTTGACTACGTTGACCTCCCTTTTTGTGGAAAGGGGACATAGAAGAGGAACGTAGTGGAAAATATACACTTTGTATTAAAGTGGTTTTATGGTGGAAAAGAGCCATGCCTCGTCAAGCCAGATTAGACGCTCCTGGAACCCTGCATCATGTGATGATTC
>JAPLIW010000186.1 GCA_026388915.1 Deltaproteobacteria bacterium | reverse complement strand
AAAGACATCTACGGCTTCTGCCCGGCGAAACCCAAACCCAATTCCCGCCAAAAATCCTGCCCACCCTCAGTTTCCGGCAAGCAGTCCTAAGTCCAATTGAATTTCGGCCGTTGCCCGGCCCGAAAGTAAGGGCGTTGCGCGGAAAAAGCATCGGCGGGAAAAGAAATCCATTCGGAGATCTCCCCGGGCCTCCGCAGAATGGGGCGGGCCCACCGGGCGTTACCGAATTCGGAATTCGGAATGTGGAATTCGGAATTTTTACTTCTTTTTTTCCATTCCGCATTCCGCAATCGGCATTCCGCATTTCAATTGCCCGCCCGGACTAGAAAATGAATCGTGCCTCATGGTTTTTGCGCGCAACGCCCTTGCTCCCGGGCCGGGCAACGGCCGAAACTCAAAAGGACTTACAACTACTTGCCGAAAAGTGAAGCGGCACGCCCCAAATCTCACACGCCCCAAATCTCCTTGACAGCCAGGGTTAAATATATTTAAAATCCGCCATAAACTCAACAAAATTTGAGGGCTTATGGCGTACTTTCTGAGAAACAGAGGAATCGGGATTGCCATCTGGGGGATCATCGCCGGGTGCGGGGAGCGTCCGGGCGGCGCGGGAGCCAAGGTTTTCCTGGCCCTGGGGATCTGCCTGGCGGCGGTCTTTCTGGTTTTCTACCTGGTGGTCAAGGGGCGGGAAAAGGACTGACGGACTGCCCATGGAAAGGGGTTGAATAAATGGATAAAGGGGGGTTTAATATTTATAGGACACAGGTTGCGAATTAAGGCCTCGTATTTTCCAGAAAGTACCCCTGTGCCCGGGGTAATAAAAATTTCCCTACACCAGCCCGACAAGGAGGATTTATGAAGCTGACTCGAATTCTGGCCACTACGGATTTTTCCAAACAGTCCGGGTTTGCTTTGGAATGGGCTGCTTACTTTGCCCAGTGTATGAAAGCGGACCTGATTTTCCTTCATGTGATCACCGAAGAAGAGGGCAAGATCTTTGAAGAGGTTATTGGCGAAGGCGCCGTAGTTCAGATCCCCAAAGGGATCCGGCAGAATGTGGTGGAAGAACGGCAGAAAAAGCTGAAAGAACAGTACGAAATGGTAGTCTCCCGGGAGATCAAGGCTTCCTTGAAGATGGAAGGATTGATCCGCATCGGTGTTCCTTTCCTCGAAATTATTCGTGCCGCCAAGGAAAAAGACGTGGACCTGATTGTAATGGGCACCCACGGCCGCAGCGGCCTTTCCCACGCGCTGATCGGGAGCGTAGCCGAAAAAGTGGTGCATCATGCCCATTGCCCGGTGTTAACGATCAAACATCCCCAGTACAAGTTTATCGCTCCTTAACCGCGGTCCTCCGCGCATGAACCGCAAGTATCCGGATCATCCCATCGTCGGGGTGGGGGGCATTATTTTCCAGGGCGATCAGGTTCTGCTGATCAAACGGGGAAAGGAGCCGGGCCTGGGCCAGTGGTCCATCCCGGGAGGGGTGGTTCGCCCGGGAGAGACCCTGAAGGAGGCCGTGGTCCGGGAGATCCTCGAAGAAACCCACCTGAAGGTGGAAGTCCTGGCCCTGGCCAAAGTCCTGGAGCGCATCTTCCGGGACCCCGACGGCCGGGTCGCTTATCATTATGTTCTGGCCGATTTTCTCTGCCAGCCGCTGGACGGCACCTTACAGCCGGATTCGGATGCCCAGGATGCCCGTTTTGTCCCCCTGAGGGACCTTCCCTCCTACGAAGTCGTGTCCGTCACTCTCGAAGTGATCCGCCGGGCCGACTGGCTGCGAAAGAATCCGGGAGCTGAAATCCCGCCTCCCGGCATCGGAAAATCCTGTGATTGAGATTCCCGGCCGGGTGAGGAGAGGAGTTTTGGGCTTCAAAGAAAACCGATCTCCGATTCTCTGGATAGGCCTGGCCGTTCTCCTTTCGGTCATTGTCCTGATGCTGGTTT
>JAPLIW010000718.1 GCA_026388915.1 Deltaproteobacteria bacterium | reverse complement strand
TATCGAAAGGATAAGAAAAGGTGGCAAAAGAAACATGGCAAGTAAAAAGCGCCGGGTGAAGATGAAGAAAAGGTGAAGAAAAATGAAGGGACTCGGATCTTTCGATTTGGCAAATAAGCGAATTGTGCCCCTTGGAATTCTACACGTCAAAAATCTTCCCGGGGTTGAGCACGTTGTTGGGGTCTAGGGCCCGTTTGATCGACCGGGCCATGCCGAGGTAGGCCTCATTTACAACCAGGGGCATGTATTTTTTTCGCTTGTGGCCGATCCCGTGCTCCCCCGAAATGGTGCCTCCCAAGTCCTTGGTAAGCTTGTACATTTCCGTCAGGATATGGGGGACCTTTCCGTGCCATTCCTCCAGGGTCCATTCCGGATTCATCACCGGCGTGGCATGGAGGTTTCCGTCGCCCGCATGCCCGTAGCAGGGAATCGGGCAGCCCCATTTCTTGGATAAATCAATCAGCCCGGAGACCATCTTGGCGATCTGGGCCGTGGGGACGACGATGTCCTCTAAGCTCTGGTGGGGAGAAAAGACCTTGAAAGCCTCGGCGATATTCCGGCGGACTTTCCAGATCCGTTCGGAAGTAGTGTAGTTGTCGGCCACATAAACTTCGATGGCCCCGGCGGCCAGGCACACTTCTCCCACCTCTTCGTATTCCCGCTCCACCTGCATCGAATCCATCCCGTCCACGGTGATGAGCAGCATGGCGCCGGCCTGATGGTAGGGGATCGTCTCGTTGAGGTACTGGCAGGAGGTGGTGAAAGAGGACTGGTCCATGAACTCGATGGCCGTGGGGGCGGCTCCGCTGGACAGGATTTTGGAAACCGAGGCGATCGCCTCCTCGGGGGTTTTGAAGAGAACCAGCAGATCTACATTCGCCTTGGGCAGGGGCAGCAGCTTCAGGGTGACCTTGGTGAAGATCCCCAGCGTTCCTTCGCTGCCCACCATCAGCCCGATCAGGTTGTAGCCGGTCACGTCTTTGACCAGCTTTCCGCCGAGCTGCACGATTTCGCCGGTGGGGGTGACCATTTCCAGTCCGAGGACGTATCGGGAGGTAACCCCGTATTTGACCGCTTTGCCCCCTCCGGCGTTCTCGGCTACGTTGCCCCCCACAAAACAAGTCTCCAGGCTCATGGGATAGCCGGCATAGAATAAGCCCGTTTCCTTGAGCACCTGGTTGATCTCATTGGTGACCACTCCCGGCTCGACGGTAATCATCATGTTGTCCCGGTCGATTTCCAGGATTCGGTTCATCCGGTCCATGAGGAGGACGATCCCGCCTTGGATGGGAACCGCCCCGCCGGAGAGTCCGCTCCCCGCCCCCCGGGGGGTCACCGGGATCTTCTCCCGGTTGGCCAGCTTCATCACGGCGGCGATCTCTTCCGCCGAAACGGGCCGCACCACAGCCTCCGGCATGTGGGCGTATTCCTTTTCCGCCACTTCGTCGTGGGAGTAGGGCTCGAGTTTCTCCGGGTCGCCGAAGACCACGTACCTCTCCCCGACGATCCTTTTCAATTCTTCCACAATCTGCGGAGTGACGCGGTTGTACCGGAGTTTTTGATTATCCATGTTCCTCTGGCCTTGCTATGGACCCGGGAAGGGTCCGGATTTGGGGAAGTTCTGTAACTAATATGGGTCTCTTTGCCCACCTTCGCTTTCCGGCAAGTAGTTGTAAGTCCTGTGGAGTTTCGGCCAGTGCCCGGCCCGGAAGCAAGGGCCTTGCCCGCAAAAACCATGAGGCACGCTTCATTTCCTAGGCCGGGCGGGCAAGCCGTTCTTTTCCCAAGGGCAGGGTAATTTCGTTGTAGGGGCGCCCGGCCGGGCGCCCGATGGGCCCGCCCCATTCTGCGGAAGTACGGCGGGGTCTCCATAGCAAATTCCTTTCCCGCCGATGCTTTTTGCGTGCAAGGCCCTTGCTTCCGGGCCACAACTTGGTTTTCTCGCAGAAATAGAAACCGCCAAAATGAAGGTGGGCTGCCCTGGGTCTCCTCTTGACCCTTTCCCGTGGCCCGGGACTTTACTTCACTTCTTTCATCTTCTGCAGCTTTGCAGTCAGCACCGGGACGATTTCAAAAAGGTCGCCCACAATTCCAAAATCCGCCACCCGGAAGATCTGGGCTTCCGGGTCGGTGTTGATGGCTACGATGTTCTCCGAGGTCTGCATCCCTGCCAGATGCTGGATGGACCCCGAAGCGCCGACGGCGATGTATAATTTAGGGGTGACCGTCTTGCCGCTCAGGCCGATCTGGTGGGGATAGCTCAGCCAGCCGCGATCCACCACGTCCCGGGTGGCGCCCAAAGCCGCATCCAGCTTCTCCACCAGGCCATGAACCACGCGGATATTCTCTCCTTTTTTGATTCCCCGCCCCACGGTCACGATGACTTCCGCATCCGCCAGTCCATGCTCTTCCGCATTGGCCTTGAACCCCACTCGCTTCACCCGGCTCGCCAGTAAAGGAGACGGGGCGGTCAGACGAATGATCTCTCCCCTGCGACCTGCCCGGCGGGGAGCCGGTTTGGTGGAACGGGGCCGGACCGTGGCCATCTGGGGCCGGTGATTGGGGGTCTTGATGGTGGCCATGATGTTTCCCCCGATGGCCGGCCGGGTCTGGAGGAGGTTTCCTGTTTCTTCTTCGATATCCAGAACCGTGCAGTCTGCCGTCAGCCCGGCATTGACTTTGATGGCCACGTAGGGCATCAGGGTTCGTCCCGTGGTCGTGGCCCCGGCAATCATGATCTCCGGTTTCCGTTCCCGAATAAGATGGGCCAGGCAGGCGGCGTAGGGCTCGGGCAGGAAATGCTCCAGCTGGGGCGCTTCCATGGCCAGGACGCGGTCCGCTCCCCGCTCGATCAGCTCCTGCAGGTCCTCCTGACTGATTCCGTGGCCCAGAATGACCGCAGTTAAGTCCGTGCCTCTCTTATCCGCAAGCATGCGGCCGCGAGTCAGCAGTTCATGGCTGACTCTCTGCACCCGGCCGGCGGACTGCTCGGCCAAAATCCAGACCCCTTTATGTTCCATCTTTTCCTCGATTTGTAGGGGCGATTCATGAATCGCCCCTACGACTATGGGCAATGTTTACAGACACGTGATATAGGCTAAAGGTGTCAATCTAGCTGCTTGAAAATGAACCTCATCGAATGCCTTATGTAAAGTCGTCATTCCTGCGAAAGCAGGAATCCAGGATTATTTCTTTTTGTTTCTGGGTTCCCGTTTTCACGGGAATGACAGAAAAGGAATCTTTTCAAAGGGCTAAATTGTTACGGTTAAAGAAGTTCCTTCTGCTGCAGAAATTTCAGCAGCTGATCCACCGCCGAAGAAATGGCCTGCTCGTCTGCCGCCGGGAGCTTCTCTCCCTGCCGGGTGATTTTAGGCCGGAAGATCTTGACCACCCGGGTCGGCGAGCCCTTGAGGCCGATCCCATCGGTCGCCACCTGCAGCTCTTCCGGGCCCCAGACGGGAATTTCGGCTTTCTTGGCCTTCTGCTTTCCGCGGAGCGTGGGCAGGCGCGGGTTGGCCACCTCCTTCACCACGGTCAGCACGGCGGGCATCTGTAAATCCAGGATCTCGTACCCGTCCTCCACCAGCCGGTGAACCCGGCAGGTTTTGCCGTTCACCTGCTCGATTTTGCTGACATAGGAGGCAACCGGCAGATTCAAGAAAGAGGCGATCCCCGGCCCCACCTGCCCCGTGTCCCCGTCCGTGGCCCTTTCTCCACACAGGATCAAATCGAAATTGTAGTCGTCCGGCTTTTGAGGATCGGACCCGATCTTCCGAATGGCGCTAGCCAGGGCAAAGCTGGTTGCCCAGGTGTCGCTCCCGGCGAAGGCTTTGTGGGACAGGAGCACCGCCCGGTCGATGCCCATGGCGATGGCTTCTTTCAGCGCGGTTACGGCTTTGGCCGGGCCCATGGAAAGGGCGACGATCTCCCCGCCGTACTGCTCCCGCAAGAGGATTGCGGCCTCAATGGCATAGAGGTCCAGGGGGTTGATGATGGCCTCCACCCCCTCGCGGATCATCGTGCCGGTGACTTCGTCCATCTTCACCGCGTTGGTCTCCGGTACCTGCTTGATGGGAACTATGATCCTCATGGTTCTGGGTTCCTTTTCTCTTTTTGGGCCTGCCCGGCCGACGGCGGTATATTATCATATTCTAATTTAAGAAAGGAAGAATTTTCCAACCCAACTTCGCCTTGAAAACATAGGTCTGTCCTGCTATATTCATCCCGCAGCGGATTTAGTCCCTTTCTCTTCCTACTCCCTTGGCGTTCAGGAGGACTGAGTGATGAGGACCTCCATAAGAAAGAACATGGTCCGGCATTTTTCCCCCTTTTTGCTTCTCCCCTTGCTGGCCTGCGCGGGGGCCCAAATGAAAGGCCAGGGGGAAGACCC
>JAPLIW010000871.1 GCA_026388915.1 Deltaproteobacteria bacterium | reverse complement strand
AGCCACGCAGCTTAGCCCGTTATTCCCGTGCCTCCATCTTTTGTCAACAGACCTCCAAGCTTTTATTCAATATGGGTATGGATCGCCTGACCCCCTCCAGGCGAGCGAAAATTATGGAGCTGTATGGGTTAAAGCGGCAGGGCCCTGATCAAAAAGGGCCACCGGACGCTCTCTAAAACCGCGCCAAAATCAATGCCCGAAGGGAGGTGAAAAGGAACTCGTTATCCAGCTGAATCACGGGGAATGAATCTCTAAAGAAAAGGAGGGTTCCATGCGCCCAGTTTCAATTTTTGTGGTCATCACCACGATTTTAATCGTGCTTACGATCGGTATCGCTGCCCCGCTGCAAGCAGCGGAGAAAAAGCCGGTCGTGGTCGGGTTTATCCACTCGATGAGCGGAGCCATGTCCATGTACGGGATCAGCTCTGAAGCTGGCGGCCAGATTGCCGTGGAGGAGATCAATGCCGCGGGGGGCATTCTGGGAAGACCCCTAAAGATGATCACCCGGGACGATAAGCTCAACCCCGAGGTGGGCCTGCGGGAGGCCAAGGACCTGCTATTGAGCGAAAAAGCGGACTTCCTCTCCGGAACCATCAGCAGCGCCGTAGCTTTAGCCATCTCCAACCATGTGAAGCGGGAGAAGAAAATCTTCATCGTCAATATCTCCCAATCCTCGAGCATAACGGAGGAAAACGGGCACCGCTATATTTTCCGCATCGACACCAATGCGGTTCCGTATTGGGGGTATGCACCGGCGATCGCCCTGGCCAACACCTGGAAGGACAAGAAAATCGTGAGCCTCGGTTTCGATTACGAGACCGGGAAGAATTCCCTCAAGGCCTTCAAGGAAAAATACTTCCAGCTGATCCCGGATGCGAAAATCATCGATGAGCTCTGGGCTCCCCTGGGGACGACCGATTTCACCGCCTATATCACCAAGATCGCCAACTCCGGCGCGGATGCTTTTTTCCTGTCTTGTATCTATGGCGGAGGAGAGCTGGCTTTTACCAAACAGGCCTATGCCTTTGGTCTCTATGATAAGATGCACGCCATTCAGCACTGCGCCGGGGATGTGGAAACCTGGCATGGGGTCAAAAAAGGGGAACCCTACCCCAAAGGAACTTTAGCCACCGGTCGTTTCCCCTTCTGGGCGATTGACGACCCAAAGAGTAAATCCTTCGTGGAAAAACACAACAAAAAGGTTTCCTTTTACCCCTCCTATGGAGCCATGAACCAATATGTGATTATGTACGCTTTGAAGGCGGCCATTGAGAAAGCAGGGGGTGTGGACACAGAAAAAATTATCAACGCCCTGGAAAATATGAACCTTGATACTTTTGTGGGGAAAATTCCCATTCGCGCCTATGACCACCAAGCCATGATGCCCACCTGGTACGGGATCATGGATTTTTCTCCTAGTTTGCCCTTTCCCCATCTTGCCAAAACTCAGGGGGTGATGGGGGAAGAAAGCTACCACACGGTGGAACAGATCAAAAAACTGCGCCAACAGAAGTAAGCAGGGAATGTAAACTCCGGAAGATACCGGGAAAGGGGGATCTTCTTTCCCGGCATCCGCAAAGGGAGGATGGAGCCGTGACTTTCGAGGCGGCGATGGGCCAAACGCTCAGCGGCATCAGCGTGGGAATGGTTCTGTTCCTGATTGCCGCCGGTCTGTCCATCATCTTCGGTACCCTCAAGGTGCTCAACCTTGCCCACGGCTCCATTTACATGGTCGGCGGTTTTCTCTGCTACGGCTTGACCACCACGCTCGCCACGATTCCTGGATCCTTTTGGTGGGCCCTGCTCCTGGCTCCGATTTTGGTGGCCCTGCTGGGCGGATTCCTGGAGATCTTCCTCTTGCGCCGGATATACGCCCAGGACATGCTCTACCAGTATATCCTTACCTTCGGGCTGATCCTCATTCTCGGAGAAACCTGCAAGTTCATCTGGGGCGTGGGCTATAACACGGTGCCCGTTCCCTGGCCCGTCGACGGAAAGGTGCCGATTCTGGGATTGATGTTCCCGGTCTATAATTTATTTCTCATCGGTTGTGGGATTGCGGTGTTTGTCGGCCTTTTGGCCCTGATGCGCTTTACGGAACTGGGCCGAATGATTCGGGCCGTCACCTATAACCGAGAGATGGCCAATGCGCTCGGTATCAATGTCCCCCGCGTTTACACGGGGGTATTTATGCTGGGTTGTTACCTCGCCGGCCTGGCCGGGGCCCTCATGCCTCCCATGTCGGTAGTGGCCCTGGGAGCGGACATGTCCGTAATCATCGATTGCTTCATCATCGTGGTGATCGGCGGTCTGGGGAGCCTCCCGGGGGCCTTTCTCGGGGCCACCATCCTGGGGCTGATGAACGCCTTCGGCATCTACATCATCCCCAAACTCGCGGTGGCCTTTGCCTTCATGTTGATGATCGTAATCCTAATCATTCGGCCCTGGGGGCTCATGGGCAAGCCGGAATAACGGAGTCCGATGGAATGAAGAATTGGGCGACCCGAATCATCTCGGTAAAATGGGGGTGGCTCGGCATCCTATGCATTTTCCTCCTTATCCTGCCCTTTATCCTCCCCCTCAGCTGGGTCAGCTTGGCCACGGAAATGTTGATCATGGCCCTGGCCGGCTGCGCCCTCAATTTAATGCTGGGCTACACCGGGATGGTTTCCTTTGGGCCTGCCGGACTGTACGCCGTCGGGGCCTACACCACGGCTATCCTCCTCACCCGTTACCACGCTCCTTTTTGGGGGGCGGTGATGGCCGCGCCGGTTCTGGCCGGGATCGCCGGGCTGATCGTGGGATGGTTTTGCGTCCGCCGGAGCGCCGTTTATTTTGCTCTGCTCACCCTGGCCTTTGCCCAAATTATCTGGACGATCATCTTCCAGTGGTACGATTTCACGAACGGGGATAATGGGATCGTGAACATTCACATCCCCGATTTCTTTTCCCTGACCAATTCCTATTATTTCAGCCTGGGCGTGGTGGCGGTTTGTGTGGGGCTTTTGTGGAGGATCGTCCATTCTCCGTTCGGGAAGACCCTCCAGGCCATCCGCGAAAACCCGGGAAGGACCGAATTCATCGCGATTCATGTGCGCCGGTATCAGCTCGCCGCCTTTGTCATCTCCAGCTTCTTCCTGGGCATCGCCGGCTCCCTCTTCTGCGTCTTCAGCGGAAGCGTCTTTCCGGACTACGCCCACTGGGCCAAGTCCACCGATATGCTGGTGGTCTGCCTTCTGGGCGGGTTTTATTCCTTCCCGGGCCCCATGATCGGCTCGGTCGTCTATATCGTGTTGGGAAAAATGATTTCGAAATACACCATGTTCTGGATGTTCTTTCTGGGGATTATTATCGTTTTTCTGGTTTTGTACATGCGCAATGGAATCATGGGCTTCCTGGGGGAGAAATTCTCCCGGGGTTCCCATTAACCGAGGAACGGCAATGATCCTCAGGGCGGAAAAACTCCATAAATCCTTCGGCGGGCTCACCGCGGTTCACGACGTCAACCTGCAAATCCAGGAAAAAGAGCTGGTTTCCATCATCGGGCCGAATGGCGCCGGGAAGACTACCCTGTTCAACCTCCTGACCGGACACCTTCCCGTAGATTCGGGAAGGATTTTCTTTCAAGAGAAGGAAATCACCCGTCTGCCGCCGCATACCATCTCCCGCATGGGCATCGGCCGGTCTTTTCAGCGCCTCAACATTTTTCCCCGGCTCAGTGCTTTTGAAAACATCCAGGTAGCGGTCTTTTCCGCGCAGCGACAGAGCCGTAACCTATTTTCCCGGGCCTCGAAGCTGGCCCGCAGAGAGACCGAGGCGATTCTGGACAGCGTGGGTCTTCTGGATAAAAAGGAGGTGAAGGGAGGACTCCTGGCTCACGGGGACCAAAAGCGGCTGGAGATGGGGATCGCCCTGGCCGTGGAGCCCAACCTGCTCCTGCTGGATGAGCCAACCCAGGGGATGAGCCCCCGAGAGAGCGCCGAAATCACCCGGTTGATCCAGAAGCTGGTCAAAGAGAAAGGCCTGACGCTGATCTTTGTGGAGCATGACATGAACGTGGTGTTCGGCATCTCCGACAGCATAAAAGTATTGCATCAAGGACGCATTATCTTTGAGGGGAAGCCGGAGGAGGTCAAAAACAACGAGGAGGTCCAGAGAATCTATCTGGGAGAGGAAAAAGACGCATGGTCCTCGAGGTAAAAGACATCAACACCTTCTACGGGCTCAGCCATATTCTTTTCGGCGTGTCTCTGGCAGTCCGTGAGGGGGAAACGGTTTGCCTTCTGGGGAGGAACGGAGTGGGCAAGACCACGACCTTCCGGAGCATCATGGGTCTCACCCCGCCGCGCTCCGGAAGCGTGAAATTCATGGGGGAGGAAATCAGGGGGAAACAGCCCTTTCAAATTTACCGGGCGGGCGTCGGCCTGGTGCCGGAAGACCGCATCATCTTCCCGGACCTCACGGTCCGCGAAAATCTGGAAATCGCGGTGAGAAAATCCCCCCCAGAGAAAAAGGTTGAAGGCTGGACGGTAGAGAAAGTTCACCAGTTGTTCCCCGTATTGAAGGCCCGGGATGGGCAATGGGGAGGGACCCTTTCCGGGGGAGAGCAGCAGATGCTCACCATCGCCAGGACGCTGATGGGCAATCCCCGGCTCTTGCTCCTGGACGAACCTTCCGAGGGTCTGGCTCCCCTCGTGGTCCGGGCGATCGGAGAGCAGATCCTGGTCCTCAGGAAGGAGGGGATGACCATCCTGCTCTCGGAGCAGAATTCTAGTTTTGCCCTGAAAGTCTCCGACCGCGCCTATATTCTCGAGAAAGGGCATGTCACCTGGCAGGGGGATATCGCCGAGTTGAAGAGCAAACCGGAAATCATGAAAAATTATCTGGGCATCTAGGGCCGCTTATCCGAACCCCTTCCCTCTTTTCAAAGGGCTTCTCCGCTGGTATATTCCACTGAACCGCAACGCGGTTCTTAGGTATTCCACTCCTTCCGGGAAGGCAGGTAATTCTTATGCAGATCAACTTGACAGGGAAAGTGGCTGTCGTAACCGGTGCGGGCAGAGGCATAGGAAAAGGGATTGCCAGGGCTCTGGCCGACGCTCATGCCGGGGTCATCGTTAACGATGTGGATTTGAAGGCGGCGGAAGTGGGCGCAAGGGGGATTGAGGCACAGGGGGGGAAAGCGCTGCCGGTGAAAGCGGACGTGCGCAAGGGGGACGAGATCGGCCGGATGGTTGAAACGGCGGTCAAGGATCTGGGCGGAATCCATATTTGGGTCAACAACGCGGGGATCGTCCTGAGGAAGCCAGCCGAAGAGATCGCCGAGGAAGAATGGGACAAACTCATCGATATCAACCTCAAGGGGACATTCCTTTGCGCCCAGGCGGCCGCCAAAGCCATGATCAAAGGAGGAAAGGGCGGGCGGATTATCAACATTTCCTCCATCATGGGGGGCGTCGCCCTTCCTCCGAGGGCCGCGTACTGCGCCAGCAAAGGGGGGATCATCGCCCTGACCAAAGACCTGGCCGCGGAGTGGGCGAAACATGGGATCACGGTGAACGGAATTGCGCCAGGATGGACCCTGACGGAAATGACCCAGTACTATTTTTCTCAGGAGCCCGTTCGTCAGTTTCTCCTGGAGCGGATCCCCCTCAACCGGCTGGGAAAGCCGGAGGACATTGCCCATATGGCGGTATTCCTGGCCTCGGAGTATTCCGATTATATAACCGGCCAGACGATCTATGTGGATGGAGGCTGGACCATCCTGTAGGGGACGGGATCCAGGGAATTCTGTTCTCCCCGCCCTGC
>JAPLIW010000188.1 GCA_026388915.1 Deltaproteobacteria bacterium | reverse complement strand
CCTTTTCTAATTTCTTCAACACGTTAAGCGATCGGCTTGCCAGAAATGGCTCTGCCTTTTTTATGAATACGTGTCGGTTACCAACCGAAACCGCCGGGAAATTCTCTTCTCCTCGCCATCGAAGGTTTAAACATCCGCACCGATCTGCTTGCGAATCAACGGTTTTATCCCGCCGCTCTGCAAGATTTTCACTACGTAGTCCGATAGAGGCTGGGCTTGAGCTTTGGCCCCGGTCGTTTCGTTGATGACTTGCCCGGTGACCAGATCGACCCGCAGGGCGTCTCCTTTTTTGACCATTCCGTGGATTTTTGGACATACCACCAGGGGGATTCCCAGGTTGATGGCATTGCGGTAAAAGATCCGGGCAAAAGAATCGGCCAGGATCGCCCCGACCTCGATGGCTTTTAGGGTGATGGCCGCCTGTTCCCGGCTGGAGCCGCAGCCGAAGTTGGTGGAGGCGACGATGATGTCCCCGGGCTTGAATTCTTTCACCAGGTTTGGGTCCGCTCCCTCCAGGGCGTGCTTTCCCACCTCCTTCGGGTCGGTCAGTTCCAGGTAACGGCCGGGATAAATCTGGTCCGTATCGATGTTGGCCCCAAAGATAAAGGCTTTTCCTTTTACAATTTTTTCCATTGTTTTCTCCTCAAATAAAAACCTAACCGCAGAGGTCGCAGAGCACGCGGAGGTAAAAATGGCCAAAAGCTCAAGGCCCAGCGTGCAAGAGAAATAGCCTTCTTTTTCAACGCATCCCGGAAGGCCAAAAACCATCAAATCGTTTTCCGGAACGCACCTCTGCGCTCTCTGCATCCTCCTCAGTCATCTTCTTGTCATGACCCGCGCGCATAAAGAGAAAAAAAGATTTTGATCCCGCCCCCCAAAAAGCATGAATCGCAGAAAGCCCCAGGAGGGCGCAGAGATGATAAAAGAGTCACAAAAGGATTCGTGTTTTTTGCCTTTAGCAAAAAGCTCTGCGGTCTCTGCGTGCTCTGCGGTTCCATTCTTTTCTTCATCCTCGGTGGATACGGAAATTTTAATAATTTCCTATGCAACGAGATATCCGGTCGGGTCCGCGATTTTGCCTTCCAGGGCGGCGGCGGCCACCGAGGCGGGCGAGCCCACGTAGATCTGCGCCTTGTTGGAGCCCATGCGGCCCGGGAAATTCCGGCTGGAGGCGGTGATGCAGGTTTCTCCCGGAGCGAGAATCCCCTCGTGCGTACCCAGGCAGGCGGCGCACCCGGGAGTCACGAAGGTGGCTCCGGCTTCGACCAGGGTCTGCATGAATCCTCTGGCCATGGCTTCCAGGAGAACGCCCTTGGAAGCGGGGACGACGATAAAGCGGGTTCCCCGGTGGACCTTTCTCCCCTTCAGGATTTTCGCGGCGACGGCCAGGTCTTCCACCCGGCCTCCCGTACAGGTCCCCAGAAAGGCCTGGTGGATCGGGGTGCCGATGAATTTTTCCAGGGGATGGACATTGTCCACGCTGTGGGGGGCAGCCAACTGGGGTTTCAGCCGGGAGACATCATAGGTGTGCTCGGCGGCATATTTATAGCCGGGATCGGTGGTAAAAACCTGAAAGTCATGTTTGACGCGGGTGCGGACAAAGTCCAGGGTAATTTCATCGGGCTGGATATAGGCGGTTTTCGCCCCGAATTCCGTGGTCATGTTGCACAGGGCCATCCGTTCGGAGACGTTGAAGCTCTTCAATACCGGCCCGGCGAATTCGATGCCTTTGTAAATCCCGTAGTCCGCTCCCAGGTCCCCGATGATCCTCAGGATCACGTCCTTGGCAAAGACCCCTTTGGAAAGGGTCCCCGTCAGATGAAACCGGATGATTTCCGGGACGCGGAACCAGAGCTTTCCGGTGATCATGATCACCGCCATGTCGGTCGCTCCCACCCCGGTACCGAAGGCCCCGAAAGCGCCGTGCGTCGTCGTGTGGGAGTCGGTGGCGACCAGGATCATGCCCGGGTAAACCAGGCCGTTGTCCACCATGGCCTGGTGGCAGACCCCCTGGTCCACGTCGAAGAAAAGCTCAATGTTCTGCTCCCGGCAGAAATCGCGGAATTGCTTCTGATTCTCGGCCGCCTGGATGGTCGGGGCCGGGGCATAATGGTCCATGATGAAAACAAGTTTCCCGGGATCGTGAACCTTTTTCCCCCCCATCTCGTAAAAGGAACGGACGGTCTGGAGATAAATGTCGTTCACTTCCCCCATATCCACCCGGCAGTTGACGATCTCCCCGGTGACGACCGAGTCTTTCCCCGCGGCTTTGGCCAACATCTTTTCAATTGCGTGCACGATGCTCCTCCGTAAACAAGAAAAATATTAACCGCAGAACAAACAAATTGGAATACTGGAATGGTGGAATGATGGAATCTGAAAACCATTGGAGTACTGGAATAATGGGTTGTTGACTTTATTTATTTCCTCTTTGACCCATTATTCCAATATTCCATTCACCCAATTTTCATTTGTTCCACTATTCCTTTCTTTTCAATTCTCTGCGTTCTCTGCGGCCTCTGCGAGAGACAAAAGCTTTTTCTCTCGCCCGCTTCGCTAGAGCGCGCAGAGTTCACAGAGAAACCCCAAATAATGATTTAAATATGAAGCCAACACATGTTTGGCCATATATTTGCGGGTTTTTAACTCTGCGAACCCTGCGGGCTCTGCGAGAGACAAGGGTTTTCTTTTTCTTTGCCCTAAACGATAGAAACCGAGATGGCGTGCTCCTGGACGCCGTTATTCCCGTAACCCAGGACGTTCCAACTTCCTTCCCGCTGCAATTCTACTAGAAATATAACACAAAGAATTCCACGGTGAAAGCCAGAAGAGGGAGAAATCCGTCCACCGGAACAGGATGAAAAGGGCGATATTGGGGTGGAATTTTATTCGAAGTCAATGCTATGATTACCCCCAAAACATACCGGATGAATATTGGGGAAAGAAGGAGGTTTTTATGGACTGGGGAATGCAGAATCGCCTGGGGAGGCTGATCAAAGAAGATGGGCACTGTTTCTTTCTGCCCATCGACCACGGTTATTTTCAGGGCCCCACAAGTAAGTTGGAAAAGCCGGGAAGGACCATCAAACCCCTCATCCCTTATGCCGATGGTCTTTTCGTGACCCGGGGAGTCCTCCGGGCGGCCGTGGATCCGAAGAACTGTCCTCCCATCATCCTGCGGGTTTCTGGGGGGACCAGCATCATCGGGAAAGACCTGGCCCATGAGGCCATTACCACTTCCGTGGAAGAGGTAATCCGGCTGAATGCGGCGGCGGTGGGGATGTCCGTCTTCGTGGGCAGCGATTATGAGTACGATTCCCTGGTCAACCTTGGCAAGCTGGTGAATGAATGCCAGCCTTACGGAATTCCCGTGATGGCCGTAACCGCCGTGGGAAAGGACCTGGAGAAAAGGGACGCCCGTTACCTGTCTCTCTGCTGCCGGATTGCGGCCGAATTCGGGGCCACCATCGTGAAGACCTACTGGTGTGAAAATTTCGACCGGGTGGTCCATGGCTGTCCGGTTCCGGTGGTCATGGCCGGCGGCCCCAAATGCGAGACTGAACGGGAGGTCTTTGATTTCGTTTATGACGGCATGCAGAAGGGGGCCATCGGCCTGAACCTGGGAAGAAATGTTTGGCAGCATCCCCATCCCGTGGCCATGATGAAGGCCCTGCGGGCCATCGTGCACGAGAAGGCGTCAGGGAAGGAAGCAGAGAAAATCTTCCAGGATGAAAAGAAGAAAAAAATCTAAGGAGACAAGGATAAAAAGCGACTAAAGGGGAGCCAAATGCAAAATCTCTTTGACGCCAAAGAGGCCCAGGAGTTCATCACCAGGTATCCCCAAATCCCCCCTGATCTGGCCCTCCGGATTTATACCTCCCGTTTAATCGGGGGGAACCCCGGCCTGGTTCTGCACGGGGGGGGCAATACTTCCGTGAAACTGCGGGTCAAGAATATTGTGGGGGAAGAACAGGAGATCCTCTACATCAAGGGCAGCGGGATCGATCTGGCGGCCATCGAAGCCGAGGGGTTTACCGGCCTGGAATTGGAACCTTTGCGCAAGCTGAAAAAGCTCCCCACCCTTTCCGACGAGGAGATGGAGAACCAGCTGCGGATTCACAAGATCCGATCCTCCTCTCCGGATCCGTCGGTGGAAGTTCTCCTCCACGCTTTCCTGCCCCATCGCTATATCGACCACACCCATGCGGATTTCATCCTCGCATTGACCAACCAGAAACAGTGGAAGGACCTCCTGACGGAGGCGCTGGGACCCAAAGCTGCGCTCCTCGCCTATCAAACTCCCGGTCTCTCCCTCGCCAAGGGTGTGTCCGAAGCTTTCGGGAAGGACCCGGGAGTCGAAGCCGTGGTGGTAGCCCAGCACGGGATCTTCACTTTTGGCGAAGATGCCCGGACGGCTTATGAGAGGATGATGGATTATGTGGGCAGGGCGGAAGCTTTCATAAAAAGAAAGGCCCCCAGGAAGATGTTGGAGGCTTCCCCGGCAAGATGGAAAATGCCGGAAGGGATGGTTTCGGCCATCGCCCGGCTCAATCAGGCCGTTCGCGGGGCCTGTGCTTTCCGGTCCCCCGGGGGTCCGCTTCGAAGGTTTTATACCGAGGTTCGTGCCGGCGACGACCTGGTAAAAGCCTCCTTATCTCCCGCGGCCCCAGGCCTGTGCTCTTCCGGAGTCCTGACTCCCGATCACGTCATCCGGACGAAAAACAAATGGGTCTTCATCCCGGGGATTCCGCAGGAGGACGCCGAGCTTAAAAAAATCGTAAAAGAAGGAGTCGACGCCTACCTCCGGGATTCCGATCAAACCTTCGCCCACCAGATCGGAATCAAGGGAATCGAGCGGGAGAAATTGGATCCTTATCCCCGGGTTTTCCTGGCGGCCGGCGCGGGAATCGTGGCCCTTGGATATGCCAGGAGGGACGCCCGCATTGCCGCCGACATTGCCGAACATACCCTGCGGGTCAAACTTCTGGCCAATGAAGTGGGCGAGTACGCCCCGATCTCTGAATCTCACGCTTTTGACATGGAATACTGGGGCCCGCAACAAAAAAAGCTGGGCAGGGTTTCTCCTCCGCCGCTTGCAGGGCAAGTCGCAGTCATAACCGGCGCGGGAGGAGCCATCGGCCTCGGCATTGCCGACCGCCTGCTGGCAGCGGGGGCGGTGGTGGCGATCTCCGATATCGACGGGGCAAGCCTGGGGAAAGTTCAGACGGCCCTGGTTAAAAAATACGGGGAGAGTCAGGTCGAAAGCTTTCTATTGGATGTTACCGATTATGGGGCGGTGGAAAAAGCCTTTCAGGACATCAGCTGTCGGGCGGGGGGGATTGATGTTCTGGTGCCGAATGCCGGGGTCGCCCACGTAGCCAGAGTAGAGGACCTGGACCCCAAGAAGTTCGATCAGGTCATCGCCGTGAACCTCAAGGGGACTTTCAACGTGATCAAAGCTGTCATTCCCCTATTCCGGAGGCAGGGGACCGGCGGAAGCATCGTGGTGGTCAGTTCGAAGAATGTTTTTGATCCCGGGGCGGCCTTTGGCGCTTACAGCGCCTCGAAGGCCGCAGCCCACCAGATTTCCAAGATCGCGGCCCTGGAGTTGGCGGATATGGGGGTCCGGGTGAACCTGGTCAATCCGGATGCGGTTTTTGGGGACGAAGAAGTTCCGTCTAAACTCTGGGAACTTATCGGGCCGGACCGGATGAAATCCAGGGGCCTCGACCCGCAAGGCTTGAAAGAATATTACCGCCAGAGAAACCTGCTGAAAGTGTCAGTGACCGCTGAACACGTGGGCGATGCGGTCGTTTTCTTTGCCACCGAAGCCAGCGCCGCCACCACCGGAGCCACCCTGCCGGTGGATGGGGGAATCCCCGCGGCGTTTCCGCGGTAAGAGATTTAGTTCGGAGTTTAAAGGCATATCTATTTTCCCTCCTCTTGCTCCGAACTACATTACTCCGAACTGCCTTTATTCATTCTCCCCGAACTCCGTACGGGCGGGTTTTAAACCCGCCCCTACTCCGAGACATTTTATTGCTTAGGGAATTATAAGAATCTGAAACTGTTTATCCGCGTTCATCCG
>JAPLIW010000268.1 GCA_026388915.1 Deltaproteobacteria bacterium | reverse complement strand
TGTGGCGGGTCCTCCACCAGTACATGGACACCCTGAACGGACCCGCTGATTTCCTGGACGAACCGATCTCTCCTCTCACCCGGACCCGGTTCGAAAACGCCAAGTCTACCAAGATGGTCCATATTACTGAGTTCACCGCCGACCTGATCCGGAACGGCAAGATCAAGCTTGATCCCCGCCGCAACGACCACCTGAGGGTTACCTTCCACGACTCCTGCAACCCCTCGCGGGCCATGGGGCTCTTGGAAGAGCCGCGCTATGTCATCCGGAAGGCCTGCAACCATTTTTACGAAATGCCCGAGGAAACCATCCGGGAGAAGACCTTCTGCTGCGGAGCAGGAGCCGGGCTGGGGACGGACGAGAATATGGAGATGAGGCTGCGAGGGGGCTTGCCCCGGGCAATGGCCGTCAAGCAGGTGAAGGAGAAACATGGGGTCAATCGATTGGCCTGCATCTGTGCCATCGACCGGGCCGCTCTGCCTCCTTTGATGGAGTATTGGGTACCGGGGGTGGAGGTCAGCGGGGTTCACGAGCTGGTGGGAAATGCCCTGGTTATGAAGGGGGAGAAGGAAAGGGAAACCGATTTGCGGGGAGAACCGCTGCCCGCGAAGGAGGAATCCAAGAATGTTTGACACCGGCAAGATCCTCCCGGGCCTGGTGATTTTTTTGATCCTTCTGACCTTCCCCTTCTGGTATGGGAAAGGGAGGACGGCACCACCGGCCCTTCCCGTGGACACCCCCGAAATCCAGAAGCTCTCGGTCAAGAAATGCATCGAACCCACGCCGTTCATGAAAGCCAGCCACATGGAACTCCTCAATCAATGGAGAGATGCGGTGGTACGGGACGGAAATCATCTCTACGCGAACCATGAAGGGAAGAAGTTCTCCATGAGCCTCTCCCAGACCTGCCTGGGCTGCCATTCCAACAAGGAAAAATTCTGCGACGCCTGCCACAACTACTCCGGGGTCAAGCCGAACTGCTGGAGCTGCCACGTGGCTCCCCAGGAGGGCCGGACATGAACCTCAGCCGCAGGGTCCTTCTAAAAATTGCGGGAATCACCTTGATCGGCGCGGGAGTCAGGCCCGCCCTTGAAGCGCTGGGGGCCGGGGAGTCTCCGAAGACCCTCGCCAGTCCCAACCGGCTGGTGGGGAAACGCTGGGCCATGGCGATCCAGACTAAAAAATGTCCCGCGGGGTGCAGGGAATGCATCGATGCCTGCCACCGGGAGCACAACGTTCCCGACTTCGGCAACCCCAAGGATGAGGTGAAGTGGATTTGGAACGAGCCCTTCCAGGACGTTTTCCCCGGGCAGGAGCATCGGTATATCAATGATAGGCTGAAAGAGAAACCGGTCCTGGTTCTCTGCAACCACTGCGACAACCCGCCCTGCGTGAGGGTTTGCCCAACCCAGGCGACTTTCAAACGCCAAGAAGACGGGATCGTCATGATGGACTACCACCGCTGCATCGGGTGCCGGTTCTGCATTGCCGGATGTCCCTACGGGGCCAGGTCCATGAACTTCAGAGATCCCCGTCCTTTCATCAAGAAGATCAACCCCCAGTTCCCCACCCGGACCAAAGGGGTGGTGGAAAAATGCAATTTCTGCGAAGAGAGGCTGGCCAGAGGGCTTATGCCTGCCTGCGTGGAGGCCTGTAAGGAAAAGGCCCTGGTTTTCGGAGACCTGGAGAATCCTGCGTCGGATATCCGGAAATTGCTCCAGGCCCAGTTGACTCTCCGCCGCAGACCCGAGCTGGGGACGCAGCCCCAGGTTTACTACATCATGTGAGGACGCATGCTGGAGAAGGCGCTCATTGGAGACCGAAAATACTGGACCTGGGTGGGGTTCCTGATCCTCCTTATCGGGATGGGAGGTTTTTATTACCTAAGGCAGCTGGATTACGGCCTCGGCATCACCGGCATGAGCCGGAACGTCTCCTGGGCGCTCTACATCGCCCAGTTCACCTTCTTAGTCGGGGTGGCGGCTTCGGCGGTCATGCTGGTTTTGCCCTACTATCTCCACAACTACAAGGCCTTCGGCAAGATCACCATCCTGGGGGAATTCCTGGCCGTGGCCTCGGTCTTCATGTGTGTCACCTTCATCATTGTCGACCTGGGGCAGCCGGCCCGGGCCTTTAACCTGATCCTCTATCCCTCTCCCAGCTCCATCCTGTTCTGGGACATGGTTGTTTTAAGCGGTTATCTCCTGCTGAACGTGGCCATCGGGTGGACCGTGCTGGCGTCGGAGAAGAAATCAATTCCACCCCCCAAATGGGTCAAACCGCTGATCTACCTTTCCATCCCCTGGGCCATCAGCATCCATACGGTCACTGCTTTCATATACGCCGGTCTTCCCGGCCGGAGTTTCTGGCTCACCGCCGTAATGGCCCCCCGTTTCCTGGGTTCCGCCTTCGCCTCCGGCCCGGCCCTTTTGATCCTCCTTTGTTTTATCCTGCGGAAGTTTACCCGCTTCGATGCCGGAAAAGAGGCGATCCAGGCGCTGGCTAAGATCGTCACCTACGCCCTGATCGCCAGCATCTTTTTCGTCCTCATGGAAATCTTCACCGTCTTCTACAGCCAGATTCCCGAGCACATGCAGCATTTTCAATACCTCTTCGTCGGCCTCCATGGGCACTATGCTTTGGTCCCTTGGATGTGGGCGGCGGTGATTCTGGCGGCGGCAGCCCTGATCCTCCTGATCAATCCCCGGACCCGCCGGAATGACACCCTTCTAGCGGTGGCCTGCGCCGCGGTTTTCTTCTCCCTCTGGATTGAGAAAGGGCTCGGCCTGGTGGTAACCGGTTTCATCCCGTCCCCGCTGGAAAAGATAACCGAATACTATCCCACCGGGCCGGAAGTGGCGATTACGGGGGGGGTATGGGCGATGGGGCTGTTGATTCTTACGGGTCTTTACAAGATTGCCGTAGGCGTGAAAGATGAAACAGAAGGGTAGGGGCGGTTCGCGAACCGCCCCTACAGCCGAGCAATGTGGAAAATCTGTAGGGGCAATTCATGAATTGCCCCTACGCCGCTGAAGGATAAGAAGATGCCGATTTGGCAATATGCCGGGAATCGAGTTGAAGTGGACGAGGAAGAATACCTGGTCCGCTTCGAGGATTGGAGCGAGAGGATTGCCTGCGGTCTGGCCGAAAGAGAAGGGATCGCCGGTTCCTGCCCGCTTACCGAAGAACGGATGGCCATCCTGAAATTCATGCGGGACTATTTCAAAAAATTCGACGCCTTCCCCATGATCCAAAAGGTCTGCAAGAATGTGGGACAGGCCCGAAGCTGCACCTACGACCAGTTCATGGACCCCCTCCAGGCCTGGAAGATTGCCGGCCTCCCGAAACCAACGACTGAAGTTTTTGCCTACCTCCGGCACAAGACATGATGCAGAAATCATTTGGATTATTTCCGGTCTACGCGCCCGGCGTCCTACTATGACTCAAGTCATGATCAAAATCCGGGAAAAGTAATATTTTAGCATTACGGGGAGTTGATGATGAGTTTGATCTTCTTGACCTACCTATGCTGAACGATTTTCATCGTGGCCGCCGGGATGCGGATCTACAAACAGATAAAGCTGCCCCTTCACCTGCGCTGGGAGCTTTACCCGGTTAAACATGAAGTCGGGAAAAAAGCCGAATACGGGGGCTCCTACATGGAAGAGATCAACTGGTGGGAAAAGGAGAAAAAAAGTTCCCTTTATAATGAAATCCGGTACATGACTCCCGAGATTCTCTTCCTCCGGGGCTTGAAAAAAGAGAATCCCCGCCTGTGGTACATTTCCTTCCCCTTCCATTTCGGCTTTTATCTGATGATCGGAACTCTGGTCCTCCTGGTCCTGGGCGCCTTTTCCATGGTCCTGGGATTTCCAATTGCCCCGGGTCAAGCCGTTCTGAGTTCTCTGATCTACTATTTGACCATCTTATGGGGATTCCTCGGGTTGACCCTGGGAACGGTGGGAACAGCGGCTCTCTTCCGGCGTCGCCTGAGAGACCCGGAATTGAGGAATTATTCTTCCTTTTCCGATTACCTGAACCTGGCCTTCATCTTTGCCTTTTCCCTTGTTGGCCTTCTGGCCTGGCTCTTCCACGACCCTGGCTTTGATGGAGCCCGGGCTTATATCTACTCGCTCCTGACTTTCGGCCGCATCCCTGCGGGGGTGGCCGGGAATCGAACCTTCCTGGGGTTTCTGTCCATTGTTTTGGGCTCCCTGCTGATCGCCTATGTTCCCCTCACCCATATGTCCCATATGTTCATGAAATACTTCATGTACCACTCGGTGAGATGGGAGGATACGCCTAACCTCAAAGGGAGCCGGATCGAAGCCGCGGTCCTGGAGAACCTGGGGCTCAAGCCGACCTGGGCCGCTCCCCATATCGGCGCGGACGGGAAAAAGACCTGGGCGGAGATTGCAAGCTCAGGGCCGAAGGAGAAAAAATGAAAGCGACCTTGATCAGGCCGCAGGATATTTCCAAACCTTCCAAACGCCTGGCCCAGATTCGGGCCGAGGACCTTCCTCCTCTTCCTCCTCCCTACGAGGATTTCAACCAGAAAAATCTCACCGAGCTGGGAGAGGAAAAGACCGCCAACGTGGAGGCCTCTCTGGATGGGACGATTGCCATCGGCATTCCCAAGCCCAAGACGAAAGAGGAGGAGGAAAAATACCTCCAGGCCTTTCTTTCGGGGTTGCGGAAGCTCTTCGAAAAAGAGAACAACTGGACGTTCCTCCATCCTCTTCTCCTCTCCATGGATCACTGCGCGAAGTGCCAGACCTGCTCCGACGCCTGCCC
>JAPLIW010000560.1 GCA_026388915.1 Deltaproteobacteria bacterium | reverse complement strand
AGGGCCGCGGAGTGGCCTCGTCCACCCCGACGACTCCCGAATCGGTTTGAACCCGCACCAAGACGTGTTCCGCTGCGTCGAGATACCCTGATAAACCCCATTTGAGCGGTACCTTGGAGGGGATCTTAAAAGGAATCGCCTCCACCTTCGTAATCTTCATCGGATTCTTATCCTCATATTCCTAGGTAAGCTTCCCGCACTTTCTCGTTGGCCAGAAGCATCCGGCCAGAATCTTTCAGGGTAATTAGGCCATTCTCGATCACATATCCCCGATCTGCGATCCCCAAAGCCGCTTTGGCATTTTGTTTCACCAGTAGAATGGTCATCCCTCGATCCTGCAAATTCCTGATTAGTAAAAAGATGTGCTTAACAATCAATGGGGCCAACCCCATAGAGGGAAGATCGGTCTCTCACTAACGAATGGCAATGGGGCGGATGGGAGATCCGGTCCCGCCCCTGATCTTCAGAGGAATCACAATGAAAACAAAACGGTGGACTTTTTCCCGGGCAAGTTCCTCCAGGTTGAGCATCTCCATGATCTGGATTCCCTGCTCAGCCAGCAAAAAGACGTGCACCCCCATGGATTTTGTGGGAACGACCTCATAAGCCGTAGTATCCGCCCCGGTCAGACGCATCCCTGCTTCAACCAGGAACCGCGCCGCCTCGAGCGTCACCCCGGGCACTCCTTCGTGGTCGTTGAAGAGGTTGGGATTTTCCCAGTACCGCGCCCAGCCAGTCCTGACCAGGACTACATCTCCCCGCTTGATCTCCACCCCCTGAAAAGCGATCGTTTCCTGGATGTCTTTCCGGCTGATGGGATAACCTTTCTCCAGCACCCCCACTTTCTTGAGCCCCGGGATATCCAGAAGGATCCCGCGGGAGATGATCGGCGGAGTCTCCTCGATATTCCGCCGAGATAGCCCCCGCAGGGAATCCTGCTCCCGGGCTGCTTCCAAGCCTCCGAATAACTTTCCGTTTTTCGAGATGTGCCCGACCGCATCCAGGTGGGTGCCCGTATGGCCCCCGAAAGCAAAGAGATCGTTGGCCGAGCTCCCTCCCCCTTCGTATTTCACATCTCCATGTTTCCGGGCCAGCCCGTAGACAAACGGCGGGTGAAGGGGATGGTGGGGCATTCCCGGATGCCAGGGTTGGCCTAGGTCATAGATCTTCCCTTCAGTGATCAGATCTTTCAGCTCCGGCGCAAACATGGCATCGCTCCTTTATTTTCCCTTGAATTGAGCGGGCCGCTTATCCAGGAAAGCCTGGATGCCCTCAGCCCGGTCTTCGGAAGAGAAGCAGAGCGTTTCCGCCATGACCTCATAGGCCAGCCCCGCATGCAGGGAAGACTGGGCCGCCTGATTGATGGCTTCCTTGCAAATCCGGATGGCGATGGGCGAAAGGGAGCATATCTTCTCCGCCACGGCCAGCCCTTCCTGGTCCAGATCCTTCAGCGGGACGGTCCGGTTGACCAGGCCGATCCGTTCCGCTTCCCGGGCGTCAATGGCCTTACCGGTAAACATGAGTTCCTTGGCCAGCCCGGACCCTATGAGCCGGGGCAGTTTTTGCGTGGCTCCCCCACCGGGGATGAACCCCAGGAGGATCTCGGTCTGCCCGAATTTGGCATTTTCCGAGGCGATGCGGATGTCACAGGAAAGGGCCAGTTCAAGCCCGCCCCCGAAGCAGAACCCGTTGATCAGGGCGATGGTGGGAAGAGGAAGATTCTCGATATCGTTGTAAAGCTTTTGGCCCAGGTTGTTCATGTGATGGTACATTCCCAGGGGGGAGAAAGTCTTCAGGTCATTCAGGTCTGCTCCGGCGATGAAGGATTGGTCTCCGGCCCCCCGAAAGATCAAAACCCGGATTTCTTCATCCTTGCGGATCAGGTCCAGGGCCTCCCGGATCTCCCCGCGGGTATCCCGGTTCAGGGCATTCCGCTTGTCCGGCCGGTTGATGATGATCCTGCCAATCCCTTTATTCTTTTCGAATAGGATATTCTGGAAACTCATGAAGCCCTCCAAGTAGAAGGTTCAGGTTGCAGGCCTTTTTGCAGCTTGTGACCTGTGACTTTTGACTTGCGACCCTTAGCCAGCTTGGCGATGAATCTTTCATTACCGGCCCGGTATCTTCCACAACCGGCTTTCGGCGATGTCCAGCTCCTCCCGGACTACTTTGATTTCTTCAGCCTTGGGGGCGGGAATGGCCTCGAGCCTTTCCGCAACTTTGAGTTCCCACCCCACACTGGTTCTGATCTTCTCTGCATCAGCGTGGGGATAGACTCCCCAGAGATAGGCCTCCTTGGAGATGGGATCGAACTTGAACACGCCCAAAGATGAGATGATCATCTCCGGGCCGGTTTCCGGGCGAAAGCCTGCCCGGATCCGGCTGTCATACCCATCCAGAAAACCGGGGGTCGTTACATAGTCCACCCGGGCCGGGAAGCCATCTTTGGTCGTCCGGTCGGATAGCATGAAGAGCTTTCTCGAGTTGGCCCCAAGGTCCGCCGCTCCCCCCGAGCCAGCCAGCCTGGCCTTGGGCTGCCGGTAGGGACCGATACAGGTGGAGTTGATGTTTCCATACCGGTCCACCATGGGAGCATCGATCATGGAAAGGGGAAGATGTCCTGCGGCCAGGAACCCGCAGAGGGTGTCATAGGTCTCACCGGCAAAAGCCAGATGGGGGCTGAGGATCAAATCGGCGCCGGTATTGGGCATGACCGGACAGTAGGTCCTCTCCACCCCGCCCCCTTCATACACACAATAAATGTCCGGAGCGTGCAGCCGCCGGGCGACACGAGAGGCCACCATGGGCCAGTGAAAACCGACGAAGAGAGCATCGCCGTTTTTAATCTGTTTGGCCGCCGTGAGGATCATCATCTC
>JAPLIW010000119.1 GCA_026388915.1 Deltaproteobacteria bacterium | reverse complement strand
TCCGAAGAACCCCCTCTTCCCCATCACCCCCACCCCGACCCTCCCCGAATGTTTGAAAAAATTGATTTTCAGCCGTTACCCCGGTGAAAACCGGGGTCCAGTAATTTCGTAAATCCTTGAAAACGCTGGATTCCGGCTTTCGCCGGAATGACGTGAAAAAGAACTAATTCGATTTTTTCACACCTTCCCCCATCGAGGGGGAGGGGAAATGAGGGGTTTTCGAATCAGAACTAACCCAATCCCCGGAGAATATATTCCGGGGTGATCGGCAGGCCGTCGTAGCGACTGACTCGATCTTTGATTTCAAAGCCGGATTCCTGCCGGATCAGCCTGGCCAGCTGCCCGGTGGCATTCCCTTCCACGGAGACGACCCGGCGCGCCCCCTGCAGGGCGGATAAGAATTGTTCCTGAAGCAATGGCCAAACCTGGGGAAAATAAAGAGTCGCCGTTTTCTTCCCCCCGGAGCGGAGGTGAGACGCCGCTTCCAGAACCGACCCCTTGCTGGACCCCCAGGTGACCAGAAGGAGGTCCGGATTCCGGTCTCCTTTCAGCTCCGGGGGTATGACCTCCCCCCGGATTCCTTCCGCTTTTCTCAGCCGCTTATCGGCCATCTGTTGGCGAACCGTAAGGTCCTCGGTGAGGTGTCCGTCCTCCGTGTGTTCGTCACTTCCGGCCACCACCAGGTGTTCGCTCATTCCCGGAAGAAGGCGCGGGGAGACCCCGTTTTCGGTGAAGGCGTACCGGCGGTAGGGCCGGGGCCCGGGGACGGGATTCAACGGGACCTGCACCGGGGGGAGGTTCGCCACGTCGAAGGGAGTCACGGAACGATAGGAGTCGGAGAGAAATTGATCGGTCAGGATAAACACGGGGCCCTGGTATTTTTCCGCCAGGGAAAAAGCTCTGCGGGTCAGGTCGAAACATTCCTCCACGGTCCCGGGGGCGAAGATGGCCCGGGGAAATTCCCCGTGGCCCGCGTAGAGGACGAATTGCAGGTCGGCCTGTTCGGTGCGGGTGGGCAAGCCCGTGGCTGGTCCCGGACGCTGGGCCACCACGATGACCAGGGGCGTTTCGGTCATTCCGGCCAGACTGACCCCCTCGACCATGAGGGCGAACCCTCCTCCCGAGGTCCCCACCATGCTCGGAGCCCCGGCATAAGAAGCGCCCAGGGCCATGTTGATGGCCGCGATCTCATCCTCGGCCTGTTCCACCACCAAACCCATTTTATCGGCCCACTTGGCGAGGGTAAGGCCGACCGAGGTGGCGGGGGTCATGGGATAGAAGGAGTAAAATTTCACCCCGGCGGAAATGGCTCCCAGGGCGATGGCCTCGTTTCCCTGCATCATCATTCTCGGTGCAGGATTCGAGACAGGAGGGAGTTTCCCCACAAAAGGAGGCTGGGAGCCGGTCCAGCGCATGGCTTTCTCAAGAATCCTTCGGTTCTCTTCGCCAACCCCCGGAGTCTTCTTCCCGAAGAAATCCTCCAGGGTCCGGCCGACAACCTCTTCGTTCAAACCGATGAGGCCGGAGACGACCCCCAAGGCGGCGATATTGGAGAATGTATCGGAGGCCAGATGGCCGAAGGGGACTTTCAGGCAGATTTTTTCATCCGCGCCGCATCCCTGGTCGGCGACGATCCTCCCCCGGGGGCTTAATTCCTTTTCATGAAGGTTGAGGGTCAGATCATCCAGCGCCACGAGAAGGTCCACCGCTTCCTGGGAAGCAAAGATTTCTTCGTCTCTCACCCGGATGGCGAAAGTGTTGTGGCCGCCGCGGATTCTGGACATGTAGCTCTGGGTGACCAGGATGTAGTAACCGGCCCGCACCAGACTCCTGGCCAGGATCTCTCCCACGGTCACCAACCCCTGGCCGGCTTCTCCCCCGATCAGAATATTCAGGGCCTTTTCCATTCGCCTGCCTCCCCCAAACGGTTCCAGCATGTGTTTTCTGCTTTCATCTTCTAGGTTTCATTATGGCCCGAAATTGATCTCCGAGGAAATAGGGTAAATCACGTATTTTTCAAAGGGGGCCATAGGGGTCCTGCGGGAGGAGCGGAATGGGGAGAATTCGACACCCCCTCAGTCTTTGAAGGCAGTCAGGGGCTCCCGGATCAGGTCTCCTCTGGCGAAGCGTTCCACCGATAGACAGGAGATGTCGATGGAAGGCTTCTCCCCGAGGATCAATTCCGCCAGAACCCGCCCCACCGCCGGGCTGTGCTGGAAGCC
>JAPLIW010000129.1 GCA_026388915.1 Deltaproteobacteria bacterium | reverse complement strand
AGAAGGCGGCCACCAGGGCCACGTGCAGGCCGGAAATGGAAAGAATATGGTTGACCCCGGCGACGATGAATTTTTCATTCACCTCTTTGGGGATATCCCCTCTTTCCCCCAGCACCAGAGCTTTGATGATACCCCGGCTTTCCGGGGAAGCATTTTCATCCATAAATTTCCGGATTTTCTCCCGCCCGGCTTCTATCAAGTGGAAGAAGGCATTCCCTTTTTTTTCCTCCACCCGCACCACTTCGGCAGCCGTGTTCGCATAGGCCGTAACCCAGATCCCCTGGAAAGCCAGGAATCGCCGGTAGTCAAAAGCGCCGGGATTGGTGGCCGGCCGGGGCACATAAATCCGGGAGATAAACCGAACCCGGTCTCCGTAGCGAAGATCCCCTTGCTTGTCCTTGACCGTCAATAGGAGGTTTCCCGTAACCGCCAAATGGCCGCCTTCCAGATGGATCTTTTCCGCCTTCACGAAGATCCGGACTTTATCCTCGAGCGGTTCGGGGGGACGGTACAGGAGGCCTTCGATGTTGAACTTCGGGTCGCCTGCGTAGTGGATCAAATGATCGGCGGGGAAGGCCGGCTGAAGAATGCGGCCGATGAACAGAAATCCGAAGAAGAGGAAAATGGCCGGAGAAAATATTAGCGCTCCGTTTCGTTTTCCGCCGGCCATGCAAATCACCAAACCCATCCCCGCGCCCATGATTCCCGCCAGGGCCCAGGAAGAGGGGAGAGGAACATAACTCCCCCCGATGATCCCGGCTATATAGGCGAAGAGGATGAGCGGAAGAGGGCGCTTCATGGCTTCCTATTATTGACAAAATGGCCTCATTTGGAAACATCTTTTTTGAAAATTAGGCTTGATTACAAAAGCACATGGTTCATCCATTCTCAGGAGTTATCCGCAGATCGGCTGAGCCGCAACCCGGAGATCGGCTTTTCCCTGTGACCACGGGCCTGCCAGAAATCCCCCCTGCCCCCCTTTATAAAGGGGGGTTGGGGGGGGATTTCAGAGACGGAGGGTTCAATCATCCTGAGGAATGTGGGCATAGCCCCTCCCAACGATCTTGACTTCCCGCCCCCATTTGTTTAGTATCCCATCGAAACCGCATGCCTCTTCACATCCTCAACTCCGAGGAGGGCGTAAATCTTTTATGCAGGCTTTTGATCTTCACCTTCACACGAAAATCTTTTCGGATTGTTCTTTCATTGAACCAGCCGAGCTGATCCAGCGGGCGGTCCAGTTGGGCCTTCGCGGGATCGCCCTCACCGAGCATGGCGTGCGCTGGCCCGACGAGAAATTCGACGAGTTAAGAAGGCTGGCCGATCCCCACGGCCTCATCCTGATCAACGGGCAGGAAATCCTTGCCTCTTCCCCCCGGAATGGGATGGAGGGGGAATTTCTGGTCTTCGGCGTGAGGAAAAGCATGGTGGGAAGCTTTTCGGCCGGGGAACTGGTGGAAAGAGTCCATGGGGAGGGCGGAATCGTTATCGCGGCCCACCCCTATAAGCTCTCCCGCGGCGGCAAGCACCATTATTACGGGGCGGGCAACCTCATCTACGAGCTGTCCCTGGATGCCCTGGAGCTCTGCCATCCCGGCCACAATGAGCGGGCTATGGCCAAAGTCCGGAAAGCGATGGAAGATCTGGGTCTCCCGGGCACGGGCAGCAGCGACGCCCACAAGGTTTTCGAGGTGGGCTCCTTCGTGACTCTCTTCGCAAATGAGATCCGGGGCGAAGAGGACTTTATCCGCGAGATCCGGAGGGGGAGAATCGAGGCCCGGAAAAATCCATTCAATCCTTAGCCCTTTTATCCGAGTCCTGGTATATAATGACGACTTGAATTCACCCCGGAGGGTTTCTGTAGCATGATCCACGATCCCATCCGCTTTCGCCTGACCATCAACTTGGTCATTTTCCTGGCGGTTCTGGTCGTCGGTACGATCGTCTTCATGCTCGTGGAGAACCGATCCCTCATCGATGCCTTCTACTATATCATCGTCACGATGTCCACGGTCGGCTATGGGGACATCGTGCCCGCCACGTCCGTGGGGAAAATCATCGCCATCCTGTTAATCGTTACCGGGGTGGGCACCTTCCTGGGAGTTATCGCCAACGCCACCGAGTTG
>JAPLIW010000028.1 GCA_026388915.1 Deltaproteobacteria bacterium | reverse complement strand
AAGGAGGATATGCCGGCTATCCCCGACGAGGTTGAGGAAGCCCGCAGAGAGGGAGTGGAATTTATCTTCCAGGCTGCTCCGGTCGGCATTCCGGGAAAGGGGAAAGTCCAAGGAGTAGATTGCCTAAAGACCAAGCCGGGGAAACCTGATGCCAGCGGAAGAAGCACCCCCATCCTGGTCCAGGGGTCCAAATTTTCCTGTAAGGCCGATACTCTGATTCTGGCCGTGGGCGAGAGGGCGGATCTCTCCTCCCTGCCTGCGGGGATGAAAACCGAAAACGGTCTGATCGCCGTCGATTCCTGGGGGCGGACGAGCCTCCCCGGATTCTTTGCCGGTGGCGATGCGGCCACGGGGGCAGGTTATGTTTCTCAGGCCATCGCCTCCGGAAAAAGAGCAGCCCTGGCCATAGAAGGTTACTTGCGGGGCAAGAGCGGAAACCCGGAAGAGGACCGCAGAGAAGTGGTCAAGATTGACAAGATCAACTTGGATTATTTTCCACCCCTGAGCCGGGTGAAGGGCTCTTCCCTGGCGGTGAAAGACCGGGGCCGGGGGCTCAAGGAGGTTCATGGAGGGCTTTTGGCCGTCCGGGCCAAAAAGGAGGCCGAACGCTGTTTCAGCTGCGGGAACTGCATCCAGTGCAACGTGTGCCTGATGGTCTGTCCGGACGTGGCCGTTTCTTTCCTGGCGGAGGAAAGGAAATACCTCATCGATTACGACCACTGCAAGGGCTGCGGGATTTGCGCGGTAGAATGTCCCCGCTCAGCCATGACCTTGGAGGAAGAGAAATGGAACGAGTAATTTCTGGCAATGAAGCCGTGGCCTATGGGGCCATGCTTTCCCGGGTTCAGGTCGTATCGGCGTATCCCATATCCCCTCAGACGACCATCGTGGAAACGCTTTCCGATTTCTGCGCCAGTGGCCGGCTGAAAGCGGATTTCGTCAAGGTGGAATCGGAGCATTCAGCCATGGCCTGCTGTGTCGGCGCCGCCTCCGCCGGGGCGAGGGCGTTTACGGCCACGTCCGCCCAGGGTCTGGCCCTGATGCATGAGGTTTTGCATTGGGCGGCCGGCGCCCGTCTGCCCATCGTCATAGCCAATGTTAACCGGGCCATGGCAGCTCCCTGGACCATGTGGTGCGACCAGAGCGATAGCTTGGCCCAGAGGGACACAGGGTGGCTGCAGTTCTACTGTGAAGACAACCAGGAAGTCCTGGATAGTATCATCATGGCCTACCGCATCTCCGAAAAAGTCCTCCTGCCGGCCATGGTCTGCCTGGATGGCTTCATCCTTTCCCACACCTACGAACAAGTGGAAATTCCCGGGATCGAAGAGGTGGACCGGTACCTGCCTTCCTACGTGGCCCAATTAAAGCTGGACGTGGATGAACCCCGGTCCTTCCATGCGGCCATGCCTCCCGATGTTTACATGGAGCAGCGGGTGAAGTTCCAGGGAGCCATGGAGGAAGCCAAAGGCGTGGCCAAGGAGGTTGATGAAGAATTCGGCCGGGCCTTCGGCCGGCGGTATGGCATCATGGAGGAATACTTTGCCGAAGATGCGGATGTCCTCCTGGTCACGAGCGGCACCATCACCGGAACCGCCCGGGGGGTCGTCGATGATTACCGCAAGAAGGGGGAGAAGGTGGGACTCCTGAAAATGAAAATGTTCCGGCCCTTTCCCACCGAGGACGTTCGGCGAGTTTTGCAGAAGGTGAAAAAAGTGGCGGTCGTGGACCGGAACATCTCTTTTGGGGCTACCGGAATCTTCGCCCAGGAAATCCGGTCGGTATTGCACCGGCACGGCGAGGGAACCTCGGTGTTTGGATTCATCGCCGGACTGGGGGGAAGGGACGTGACCCCTTCCGTTCTTCAACAGATCGTGGAGATTGCCAAGGGCAAAGAGGCCCCGTCAGGGGATGTGGTCTGGATAGGAGCCAAGCCATGAGGTACGAACTTCCTAAAGAAGAGCTTCTTTATTCGGGGCATATCGGGTGTCCGGGCTGCGGTGCTTCCTTGGCCATGCGTTATACCCTGCAGGCCCTGGGCAAGAAAACCATGGTGGTGATTCCGGCCTGCTGCTGGTCGACCGTGGCCGGGTTCTTTCCCTCCTCGAGCCTCAAGGTGCCGATCCTCCATTGTCTCTTCGAGACCGCGGCCATCAGCGCCTCCGGGGTGAAGAGGGGTCTGATCGCCCGGGGAATCGAAGACGTTCAAGTGATGGCCTGGGCCGGGGACGGGGGGACCTTTGACATCGGCCTGCAGTCTCTTTCGGGTTGTGCCGAGAGGAATGATGACATCATCTACGTCTGTTACGACAACGAGGCTTACATGAATACGGGGGTTCAGATGAGCTCGGCCACGCCCTTCATGAGTTGGACCAGCACGACCCCCAACCCGGCTTTCAAAGAGACTCCCAAAAAAGATATCATGGAGATCTTGGCCGCTCACCGCATACCCTACGCGGCCACGGCTTCCCCGGCCTACCCCGAAGACTTCTTGAACAAAATGCGCAAGGCGAAAAGTCTTCAGGGACTGCGCTTCATCCATATTCTTTCTTCTTGCCCCCCGGGGTGGAAATTTCCCTCGGAAAATTCCCTGAAGATCTCCCGGCTGGCGGTGGAGACGAAAATATTTCCCCTTTATGAAATCGAAAACGGAAGAAGGTACGCTCTCACCCACGAGCCCAAGGGTTTGCCCGTCGGTGAGTACCTCAAGCTGCAGGGGCGCTTCAGTCATCTTAGTCAGGAGCAACTTCGGGCCATCCAGGACAATGTGGATGAAGAATGGGCTTTTCTGATGGAGAAAATAAAGGCTCGAGGGACAAGGAAAATGGAATCAGGATTCAGGAATCAGGAGTCAGGAAAAAAGCTAAGCAGCAAGTCTGGAGAGAGTCATAAAAAAATGAAGGCCCAAGGCGCAAGGCACATGGTTTAAGAAACGAGAAACCGGCGGTCAGGAACCGGGAAAAGCACTGGGGCCGTCCTGACCTGGTTCCTGAAACCCGGATCCCGGAACCTTTTACGATGGCTTCGTTGTCGAAATGGCTGATCCTGGGCTGGTCCCTGGTGGTGGTTCTGCTGTGGGCTTTTTTGGCCTTCCGCCAGCGGTATTCGGACCAGGCGATCTTTTACAGCTACGAGGACGTATGGGGCTTCATGGGAGTGGTATTCCTCACCTGGATCATCCCCATCGCTACCTTCGCCTTTTTCGCCTTTCTGGCCCACTCCTCAAAAACCAAGAAGGAAGAATAAAAAAAACTTAACCGCAGAGGGCGCGGAGAACGCAGAGGTAGAAATGGCCAGATGCTCAGCGCCAGGATGCAGGAGGAAAAGCGGCTTTCTTTCTCACCTTTCCCGGAAGGTCAAAAGGGCCAAGGGGTTTTCAAGGAATGATCTCTGCGCACTCTGCTTCCTCTTCGTGCATCCTCTTGTCTTGATCCCCGGAGGGTCGAAAGCCAAAGAGGAATCCATATCCACAGAATGACTTGTGTTTTTTGTATTTACATAGAAAAAACTCTGCGGTCTCTGCGTACTCTGCGGTTGATTTTTTCTTCATCCTCGGAGGGCGCAGAGATTTTTATAATTTCCTAAGCAATGAAAAATCCATCCCTGAAGGACGGTCAAGCCGGAGATTCCTTCCCGGTGTTAGCGGGACAAGAATGATTTCCAATTTTGGCCGGAGAACGGTCTCTCCCCATACTTTCCTGCTGGCAATCTGCTCCACCCGGTTTTTTCTCTACTTGTGCCTGCAGAACTATACCACCCTGATCCCGGTTCTCCAGAAAGAATGGCAGATGTCCAATACCGCCGCCGGTTCCGTCGTCTCCGCTTTCCACACCGGGTTCCTCATCTCCATAGTGACCCTGGCGGCTCTGTCCGATTGGGTGAGCCCGAAGAAGGTTTTTTTCTATTCCTCCATCGCTTCTGCCGTCTCCTGCCTGCTCTTTGCTTTCTTTGCCCGCTCTTACCTCTCTGCCTTCCTGC
>JAPLIW010000603.1 GCA_026388915.1 Deltaproteobacteria bacterium | reverse complement strand
GAGGCCTGCAAGGGCCCGAATGGTCCGGTCGGGAAAGGAATAAACCGGTATTCCGCTGGCTTCCAACTCTTCCACTTCTTTTTCAATCAGTCCCCGGGGTGAATTGGCACAGAGCAGGATCGGCTTCCGGGAACGTTCCTTCTGGCGGAGAACGGGGGCTTTGATCCGACCCGGGGTCATGAAGGGGTGGTGAAGGAGAAAGATCACCAGGGCATCGACGTTCTCATCATCCAAGATCAGGCGAACCGTCTCCTCGAACGCCTCCTCGTTCCGGGCAAAGGCCATATCCACAGGGTTGGTGCGGATGGTGAGGGGAGGAAGGACTCGGTTCAAATCTCCCTGGGTCTTGGAGGAAAAAGCCGCCATCGTTAACCCCTGGCGCGCCACCTCATCCGTGAGCAGGATTCCGGGTCCTGCCTGGAATGACATGACGGCCACGTTCCTGCCCGCGGAAGGCGTGACCATCGACAGGATTTTGGCCACATCCAGAAGTTCCTGCGGTTCCTGAACGACCACCGCCCCCGCCTGTCTCAGAGCGGCTTCATAGATCTCCGAACGCCCTGCCAGGGAACCCGTGTGCGATTGGGCAGCCTTCAAGGAGACGGCGTATTTCCCGGCCTTCATAGCCACCACAGGTTTTCGGGGGGTAATTTCTTTCAGGGCCCGGAAAAGGGGCCTGGGCTCGTCCTGGCCTTCCACGAAGAGAATAATACAACCAGTCTCGGGGTCATCGGCCAGGTATGGCAGCAGGTCCGCAAAGTCAACATTGCAGCGATTCCCCAACCCAATGACCTTTCCCAGCCCCACCCCCTCATCCAAAGCCTGGTAGGCGACAAGATGGGAAACGCCACCGCTCTGACTGACCACGGTAATCGGCCCCGGTTTCAGCCGGGAGAAGATGGGAGTGAAGGAGGCGTTCAGTCGCGCATGGACGTTGACCATGCCGAAGGTGTTGGGGCCGATGATCCGGATCCCTCCCCGGGCGGCAACCGCGGCCATCTCCTTCTGCAGCTTTTCCCCCTTCGAGTCCTCAATCTCCCGGAATCCGGCGGTGATGACCACCGCTCCCTGGATTCCTTTTCTCCGGCAGCCTTCGAGGGCAAGAATGGCTTCGGAGGCCGGGACTACCAGGATGGCCAAGTCCACCTCTCCCGGAATTTGATCCAGATTTGGAAAAGCGCGGATTCCCAGGACTTCTCTCTCCTGCGGATGGATGGGATAGACCGGACCCGGAAAGCCGATTTCCCGGAGGCTGAGCATGCATTGATGCCCCATCTTGAGAGGGTTCCCCGAGGCCCCGATCACTGCTACGGCATGGGGGCCACCTTTCCCCGGCATGATACCGATTCCCCCGAAGAAGGTCAACACTAAGAAAGCACTAAGAAAGCTCGAGGAAAATGAAGACCTTTTTCAATTTGATCCTCAGTTTCCCAGGCATAGCCAAGGGATAACTAGGTTTAGGGATGATCTGCCGACGGGAGCTTGGGGGTAAGAGTTTTTTGGTGTTCTAAACCGAGGGGATGGGTAATGCGGGAATAATAAGATTATGAGTTCTGAAAATAACGTTTCATTCTGTGCCGCGATATTCCCCGTTTCTAGTCCGTACCTCGCGTTTCTGGCTTATGGATAAACCCATGAACAGAGGAACTCATTCCCGCTCTTTCGCCACCCTCCTCCTTAGACCCCCAGATAGGCCGTTTTCACGAGCTCGCTTTTCAAAAGTTCTTCCCCCTTCCCCTCCATGACGATCTCCCCGCTCTCCACCACATACCCCCGGTTGGATGAGGTGAGGGCATAAAACACATTCTGCTCCACCAGGAGAATCGGGGTTCCCTGAGCATTGATTTCCCGGATGGTCTGGAAGATGTTCCGCACGATCAACGGAGCCAAACCGAGCGAGGGCTCGTCGAGCATGAGCAGTTTGGGACAGGCCATCAGCCCCCGGGAGATCGCCAGCATCTGCTGCTCCCCGCCGCTGAGGGAGCCGGCGATCTGCCTTTTCCTTTCACGGAGGATCGAAAAGAGTTGAAAAACTTTTTCCAGATTTTCCTTGGATTTCTTACGGGCGGAGGCCGGGTAACTTCCCATCTCCAAATTCTCCAGGACGGTCAGGGAGGGGAAAAGCTGCCGTCCTTCGGGAATCTGAACCAGACCCCGTTCGACGATCCGATGGGGCGGTAAAGGGTCGATACGCTCCCCGAGAAAGTGCACCTCCCCCGAAGTGGGCCGGAGCATTCCGGAAAGGACCTGGAGGGTGGTAGTTTTGCCCGCGCCGTTAGAGCCGACCAGGGAGACGATCTCTCCTTCCCCCACCCCGAAGGACAGGCTCTTCAGCACAGGAACGTCCCCATAATGGGCATAAACGCTATGTATGCGCAGCATGTAGATATTCCTCTCCCAGACAGGCCTCGATGACTTTCGGGTTCCGGCCGATTTCCAGGGGACTCCCCTCGGCGATAACCTCTCCGTAATGCAGGACCACGACGCGGTGGGAAAGGGTCATGATCGCCTTCATCACATGTTCGATCACCAGCAGGGTCATGCCTTTCCCGGCAATGCTCTGAAGAAGGCTGATCATCTCCACCACCTCCCGGGGGTTCAGTCCTCCTATCACCTCATCCAAGAGGAGCAGTTTGGAATCGGTGGCCAGGGCTCGGGCGAGTTCCAAACGCTTCCGGTGCCCGATGGGCAGGCTGGAAGCCAGGTACTCCCGAAAAGGGAAGAGGCCGACCAAATCCAGGGTCTGAAGAGCTCTTTCCCGGGCGGCTTGAACCTGAGGATGAGAAGTCAGGCTTCCGATCAGCACGTTCTCCAAGACGGTCAGGTGGCTGAAAGGCCGGACGGTTTGAAAGGTCCTGCCGATTCCACTCAAAGCCACCCGGTGGGGAGGACGGAGGCGGGAGATCTCTTCCCCCTGGAACCGGATCGAACCTTTGTCTGGCTCCAGAAAGCCGGAGATGAGGTTGAAAATGGTCGTCTTGCCCGCTCCGTTGGGACCGATGAGCCCGAGAATCTCCCCGCCATGAATCCGGAACCCCACGTCGTGCACGGCCCGCAGGCCGCCGAAGCTTTTGCTCAAACCCTGGACTTCGAACAGAAGGGGCGACTCCTGGGCGCGCGCCGCCGCAGGGGCCTCGGGGATTTTCAAAGAAGGAGCAGCAACCTCCTCCGGGGCGGCCGCCCCGGGAAGCTTTTTCAGCAGCGGGAAGAGGCTCTGTCGGAGCCATTTAATCAGTCCATCGGGAAGGTAGATGACCACCACGATCAAGATGAAACCGTAGACGAGGAACCCCAGCCCGGCGTAGAGCCCTCCCAGCCATCCCCGCAAAAAGGCGTCGAGAGGCGTAAGGATGAAGGACCCCAGGATAGGCCCCAGGATCGTCCCCATTCCCCCGATGATGGAGAGCATGGCCAGCTGGATGGAAAAGCCGAGGGAGAACACAATATCGGGGTCTATGAAGGTCAGGTACTGGGCATAGAAGGTCCCGGCGGCGGCGGTGAAGAAGGCGCTGACCATCATCACCCAGAGCTTCAGCCAGGAGGTGTTGACCCCCGTGGCTTCGGCCGCGTCTTGGTCGTCCCGCAGGGCGGACAGATAATAACCCGCCCTCGCCCGCTCGATCAGCAGCGAGACTCCGATCATGACCAGCAGGAAAACGTAAGCGATGAAGGCATACGCCGCTTTGTCCGCAAATAGAAAGTTGGCCAGCCCCGGGCGGAAGGGAATGGTCAGGCCCACGCCTCCCTCGGTAATCTCCCGGAAATGGGTGGCCAGGATCCGCATCACTTCGGCGAAAGCGATGGTGGCCAGGCAGAAAAAAGGGCCCTGCAGGCGAAAACAGGGATAGCTGATTGCAATGGCAAAAACCACGGCCAGGGCTCCCCCCACCGGGAGACCCAGCCAGGGGGAGATTCCGAATTTCAGGTAAAGCAGCGTGGAAGTATATGCTCCAATGCCGAAAAAAGCCGCATGCCCTAGGGAGAGCTGTCCGGCATATCCTCCCACCAGATTCCAGGCGGAGCTGGCCGCAGCGTAGAACAGGATCAACACCAGGATATTCAGGTAAAAGGGCTGACGGACGAAAAGGGTCGCGAATCCCAGAAGGGCTAGTAGGAGGATCGATAGATAAACCGAGGGCTGTCCCAGCTGGCGCAGAAGATTCCTTTTCTCCATGCCGCTTTACCTCTTCACCTTGCCCATCAAACCAGAAGGCTTGAATACCAGAATCAGGACGAAGACCAGGAAGTAAACAACCTCCTTCAAAGCCGGGGCCAGAAAGAATCCGCTGAAGGCCTCCACCACGCCGATGATCAGCCCGCCGACGAAGGCTCCGGCCATGCTCCCCATGCCGCCCAGGACCACGACGACAAAGGCCGTCAGAACGAAATAGGACCCTACGGTCGGGAAGACAGAGTACATAGGCATAAGAATTCCCCCGGCCGCCCCCACGCAGGCCGTTCCAATGCCCAGGGCCAGATAATAGAGGCGGCTCACATTGATGCCCATGAGCTGGGCGGACCGTTTGTTGTCCGCCGTGGCTCTCAGGGCTTTCCCCAGGTACGTCTTCTTCAAGAAAAAAAAGAGGGCGATGACCATCCCCAGGGTAATGAGAAAAGCCATCAGACGGGGAAAGCTAATCACCAGCCCCATGACCTTTACGTTGGAGATGGAGGTCTCGAGGCGGATGTTGCGGTAATCCCCCTTCCAGGCGAATAAAGCCAGGTTCTGCAGAACAATGGAAAGCCCCACCGTGGCGAAGATCTGCGCGGCATGGGGGGCATCCAGGATTGGGGAGATGACCAGCCACTGGGTCAGTACTCCCAGGAGGAAAAGCCCGGGCATGATAATCAAAAGGGCCAGATACGGGTCCACCCCATAGAGGGTAAAGACCCAGAAGGAGGCATACATCCCCAGCATGAGGAATTCCCCATGGGCGAAGTTCACGATCTGCATCACCCCCCAGATCATGGTCAGGCCGATGCTGATCAGCGCGTAAATTCCCCCATGGAGAATTCCGTTCACCAGAAGCTGCAGGATATTCAGAAGCATGATTCACCCTACTTCATTTTTTTGCGCTGCTCCCAGGTGGGCATGGGGATCTTCAGTTTGCCAGCGGATACTTGATCGGGATACAGAGTGACCAGTCTTTGGTTCTGCCATTGGTGGATGAAGGGGGTGGCCTCCAGGTTCTGCCCGGCCATGGGATGGCCTGGAGGGGCGTAACGGCAGCCCATTCCATTTACCGAATCCTTCCAAGATTTGTTGATTTTGAGGGCCGCCTCCCGCACTTTTTCCGGATCCATGGACCCGGCCAAAGGCAGCACTTCCGTGAGCAGGGTGTATCCGGCCTCAAAGCTCAGAAGGTGATGATCTCCCGGATGGGTGATTTTGAATTTCTCGGCGATCCGCTTTAGATACTCCTTTTGGATATCTCTGCCCTTCGGGCTGAGAATTTTGGGGTCGGCGGCGCGGTTTCCCATCCCCAGGGTCCCATTGACGTCTTTGCCGAAGGTCTGCTCCCACTCCGGCTGCCCCAACACGGCTCCGCTTTCCACCAGCGCGGCGAAGTCAAAGTCCAACTCCTTGCACTGCCTCCAGAAGAGATTGGTATCATTCACGTAACCGGTCATCAGAATCACATCCGGGCGGGCGGCCCGCAGTTTCATGATCAGCGGCGAGAGGTCGACGACTTTGGCGCCGTAGCTTTCGTTGAGCACGATCTTAAGTCCGTACTTCGGGGCATCATCCTTTTCCACCTTGGCCGTGGTTGTCCCCCAAAGGGAGTCTTCGTAAATGATGGCCACGCGCAGGTCCGCCGGTTTTTTCCCCAAAGCGGGGGCGATTTTTTCGGCGCTATAGATTATTTTGGCCCCTCCGAGTTTGGAAGAAGGAATATTGTACCGGAAGATATACTTCAGTCCGCGGGAGGTGATGTTCTCCGCAACGGCCGTCGAGACCCAGTAGATTTTCTTGTACTTTTCGTTGATCTCGGAGGCCGCAAAGACCCGGGAACTGGAATACCCGCCGGCAACGATATTCACCTTCTCCACGGTGATCAGCCGCTCCATCTCGGAGATGGCCGAGTCCGGGCTTACGGAATCACCCTTGACGTACTCAATCTTTTTCCCCCAAATTCCGCCCTTGTCATTCACCATGTCCGCAGCGATCTGGAAACCCATCCAGGTGCGGTTCCCTTCCAGGGCCAAGGGTCCGGTAAAGGGAACGAGCATGCCGATTCGCAGCGTCTCGGCCGTCCCCGCCACTGCCGGAAAAGCGGCCAGCAATGCCAAAACGACGACCACCAAGATCTCTCCTCTCCATCGGTTTTGCATGATGACTTACCCTCCTTTTCCTATTTTTGGCCCCTTGGGGCTCTTCTCTGCCCTCTCCCCTGCTTCCTGAATAGCCGCAGCCCGAAGAAGGCCGGGAATTGAGCTTATGGAGCCCGTTGTTGGGAGAGCGCGATTTCCCTCTCCCGGAGAACTCTTTTCAGGACTTTCCCGGAAGCCGTCTTGGGCAATTCCTCGACGAATTCCACGATCCGCGGATACTTGTAAGCCGCCATCTTCTCCCGGCACCAGGCGATGATTTCCTCCGCTTGCACCTGATTTCGGTATTCCGGTTTCAAGACGATAACGGCTTTGATATTCTCCCCCCGGTAGGGGTCGGGCACCCCGACCACCGCCACTTCTTTGACCGCCGGATGACCGTAAAGAAAATTCTCCACCTCCGCCGGGAATACGCTGAACCCGGATGCCTTGATGAGGTCCTTCTTCCGCCCCACGATGTAGAAATATCCGTCTTCGTCCACCCGCGCGAGGTCTCCGGTGTAAAGCCAGCCGTCGCGCAAAGCCTCTCGGGTCTCCTCCGGCCGGTTCCAATACCCCTTCATCACCGTAGGACCCTTGAGGACCAGTTCTCCTTCTTCCCCCGGGGGCAGGTCGTTGCCCGTCTCCAGGTCCACGATCCTGCATTCCAGGTCGAACATGGGAAGGCCGATGGTCCCGTACCTCGGGGTATAGACGGGATTCATGTGGGTCTGCGATATGGTCTCGCTCAGACCGTACCCTTCCGACAGTTCGGTTCCCACCTTTTTCCGCCACTTCTCCAGAATTTCCCCGGGGACCGGCGCTCCGCCCGTGAGGCTTCTTTTGAGGGAGCTCAGATCATATTTCTCCACATCCGGGAAATTGACCACGGCCACATTCATCGTGGTGATCGAAGTCCAGCTCGTGCAACGGAATTCGTGGATGGCTTTCAGGGCGGTCTCGGCGTCAAAACGGGAAAGCATGACGTTGGTGGTCCCGGTATAGACCGGGTTATTCATGCTGTGTATCATTCCCGTAACATGGAAGAAAGGAAGAACCGAAAGGACGACATCCGTCTCCTGGACCGCCTGCCAAGTGACGGACCCGACGGTGTTGAAGAGGAGGCTGTAATGGCTGATCATGGCGCCCTTGGGAAGCCCCGTCGTTCCCGAGGTGTACTGCAGCAGGGCCAGGTCTTCCTTCGGATTCAGGTCCACCCGAACCGGCTCAGGGGCATAACGGTCCATCAGTTCGAGGAGGTCAAAACTCTCGGGAAAGCGCAATTTGGGCGCGAGCATCGAAGGATGAAGAGGCAGCCTGGGCTGGGTCGGAAGGAAGTCCGAATAACTGGTAAGAATCATATGGGAAAGGCTCGCCTCCGCCCGGATGTCTCTTGCCTTGGGGAGGAGGATATCCTGGGCGATGAGAATTTTGGCCCCTGCATCCCTGACCTCGTAGGCCAGTTCTTCTTCCTTGAACATCGGGTTGGCCGCCACCACCACGCCCCCGGCCCTGAGGATCGCGAAATAACCGATCACGAACTGGGGGGAATTTTCCAGGAAAAGGCTCACCCGGTCCCCTTTTTTCAAACCTAAATCAATTAAGGCGGCGGCCAATTGATCGGTGCGGGTGTTGAGTTCCTGGAAGGAGATTTCCCGGCCGTAAAAATTGATGGCCGTTTTATTTGGCTTTCGGCGGGCGTTCTCCCGGAGAAATTCGGGGAGCGGTTTTTCCGGAAATTCCAGAGATTGCGGTATGCCTTCGGGCCACGACTTCAGCCAGATCTTCTCCATGTCTCTTTCTCTTGTTTTTAGCTTCTGCCTGAAAAAGGAATTGGACTTGCAAGCGGTGGCTTTTTATCCCGGTTATTATTACATCGGAATGCAGTTTGTCAAGTTTATTATAGGGTTAAATTTTTCTGGCTGCCGGTCACGGGTTTCGCTTCAGAAGAGGCTCAGGGGGGGGAAAAGCCTTGTGCCTTGAAGATCTTCAAGGATCATGGTAATTTTAAGCAGAAACCGATTTTCCCTCGAAGGATTCGACGGTCAATGGCGATCCCCCAGAAAATCCTGGCCATCGATGTGGGCAGTGGAACTCAGGATATCCTTCTCTACGAAGAAGGAAGGGCGATGGAAAATTGCGTGCAAATGGTCCTCCCCTCCCCCACCCGGCTCGTCGCCCGGAAGATCGCTGCGGCGACGGTTCAGAGAAAAAATATTTTCCTTTCCGGAAACACCATGGGAGGAGGGCCCTGCTCCTGGGCGGTGGAGGAGCACCTTCGGGCGGGGATGAAGGTATATGCCACCGAACCCGCCGCCCTGACCCTCCATGACAACCTTGACGAAGTCCGGAAAAGCGGGGTCAGGATCACCGACCATCCTCCCAAAGGAACCATGGAGATTCCTCTCCGGGACGTGGACCTGCCTGCGCTGCGCAAGGCACTCAAACCTTTTCAGATCAGCCTTCCCAAAGCCTTCGCTGTGGCGGTTCAGGATCACGGTTTTAATCCCCGGGGAAGCAACCGCCGTTTCCGATTTCAATACTGGGAGAACTTCCTCCAATCGGGAGGAAACCTCACCGACCTGATCTATTTCCATCCCCCTCCCTACATGACCCGCATGCTTGCCGTCCAGAAAGATATCCCCCGGGCTGCGATCATGGATACCTGTGCCGCCGCCGTCTGGGGGGTTCTCTGCGACCCTGCTGCTGCGGAGAAGCTGGAGGAAGGCTTTGTGGCTTTGAATCTGGGAAACCAGCACACCCTGGGAGCCCTGGTCCGGGGGAATCGCGTCTGGGGCATCTTCGAACATCACACCGGGCAGATGACCGCGGAGAAACTGAAACGGATCCTGTCCCGTTTCCCGGAGAAGGTCCTCACCAATGATGAAATCTTCCAGGACCAGGGCCACGGGTGCGCCTTTCATCCGGGATATTCCCGCAAGAAAGGATTCCGGTTCATTGCCGTCACCGGCCCCCGGCGGTCTCTGGTTGAAGGCTTGGGTTACTACATGGCCGCTCCCCACGGGAACATGATGCTGGCGGGCTGCTTCGGCCTAGTGGCTGCGCTAAAAGCTAAATTAACCACAGAGCACACAGAGACCACAGAGCAATAGAATTAAGAGCTTATCCTTAAATAAGTTGTGGGGTTTAAATCCCCCTTTGAAAAAGGGGGAAATAGGGGGATTTGCTTTGAGATCCCTCGGGGAAATCCCCCCTGCCCCCCTTTTACAAAGGGGGGAATGCTATTTACGGACAAGCT
>JAPLIW010000364.1 GCA_026388915.1 Deltaproteobacteria bacterium | reverse complement strand
CCCCGTTCCACCGTCGGCACCGTGACCGAAATCCACGACTACCTCCGGTTGCTCTTCGCCCGTGCGGGCCGGCCCCACTGCTACCAGTGCGGCAAAGAGATCCAGTCCCAGACCATCCAGCAGATCGTGGACCAAATCATGACCCTGCCCCCGGGCACCCGCCTGCAGCTCTTCTCCCCCATCATCCGCGGGCGGAAGGGGGAGTACCGGAAAGAGTTCGATCACCTGCGGAAAAGCGGCTACGCCCGCGTGCGGGTGGACGGGGCGATCCGCGACCTGAGCGAAGAGATTTCCCTGGACAAGAACAAGAAACACACCCTCGAGGTCCTGGTGGACCGGCTGGCGGTCAAGGAAGGGGCCGCCAAGCGGCTTGCCGACTCCCTGGGCACGGCCATGAATCTTTCCGAGGGGATCGTCAAGGTGGAGGTCGCGGGGGGAGAAGAGCTGGTCTTCAGCGAAAAGTTCGCCTGCGTGGACTGCGGCATCAGCTACCCGGAGATCAGCCCCCGCATGTTCTCCTTCAACAACCCCTACGGGGCCTGTCCCCAGTGCGACGGGCTGGGAACGACCAACTACTTCGACCCCGACCTGATCGTCCCCGACCCAGACCTGTCGATCCGGGAAGGGGCCATCATTCCCTGGCAGGGAAGGACGTCGATGTATTTTCATGCGATTCTCCAGTCCCTGGTCGATCACTACCAGATCGACCTGTACGCCCCTTTCAAGGCCCTCTCCCCCCAGTTGCAGAAAATCATCCTCTACGGGTCCGACGGCGAGCAGATCAAGTTTTACCACGACCGCGGCGAGCAGAGGCATTTCTACTACCGGGATTTTGAAGGCGTCATCCCCCAGCTGGAGCGGAGGTACCGGGAGACCGACTCGGAGATCATCCGGGAAGAGATGGAAAAGTATATGAACATAAGGCCCTGCCCCGTCTGCCAGGGGGCGCGGCTGCGCAAGGAGAGCCTCTTCGTCAAGGTGGGCGGGCTGAACATCCACGAGGTCACGGAAAAATCCATCCGCCATGCTTTGGACTTCTTCGCCCGTCTGGAGCTAAACCCGAGGGAACGGGAGATCGCCCGGCGGATTCTGAAAGAGATCTCGGAGCGCCTGGGATTCCTGCTGAATGTGGGGCTCGACTACCTCACCCTGAGCCGCTCCTCGGCCACCCTCTCGGGCGGCGAGTCCGAGCGGATCCGTCTGGCCACCCAGATCGGGTCCGGCTTGGTGGGGGTGCTTTACATTCTCGACGAGCCCAGCATCGGCCTGCACCAGCGGGACAACGCCCGGCTCCTCGCCACGCTGAAGAGGCTGCGGGACCTGGGCAATACCATCCTGGTGGTGGAGCACGACGAAGAAACCATTCGGGAGGCCGATTATGTCCTGGACCTCGGCCCCGGGGCCGGGGTCCACGGGGGAGAGCTCGTCTTCCAGGGGACTCCCCAGGGGCTGCTCCAATCGGAAGCCTCCCTCACCGGAAAGTATCTTTCCGGCAAGCTGAAGATTCCCGTGCCGGAGCGACGGAGGAAGAGCCGGGGGAGATATTTAGCCCTTGTAGGAGCCAGTGAAAACAACCTGAAGGATATAACCGTAAAAATCCCCCTGGGCCTGCTTACCTGCGTGACCGGAGTTTCAGGGTCGGGGAAAAGCACCCTGGTCATCGATACGCTCTACCGGGGCCTGGCGCAGAAGATCTACCGTTCCAAGGAGAAACCCGGCAAGGTCAGGGAAATCCAGGGGCTCTCGGATATCGACAAAGTGATCGAAATCGATCAATCCCCCATCGGGCGGACGCCCCGTTCCAACCCGGCTACGTACACTGGACTCTTCACCCCCATCCGGGATCTCTTTGCCCAACTTCCCGAGTCCCGGGCCCGCGGGTACCATGCCGGCCGGTACAGCTTTAACGTCAAGGGCGGCCGGTGCGAGGCCTGCGGCGGCGACGGGATCATCAAGATCGAGATGCACTTCCTGCCCGACATCTACGTGACCTGCGACGTCTGCCGGGGAAAACGGTACAACCGGGAAACCCTGGAGGTGCAGTACAAGGGGAAAAATATCTGGGACGTGCTGGACATGACCGTGGAGCAGGCGCTGGCTTTCTTCGACCATTTCCCCAGGGTTAAGAACAAGCTGGAGACCCTGCGCGATGTCGGGCTGGGCTATATCAGACTGGGTCAGCCGGCGACGACCATTTCCGGCGGCGAAGCGCAGCGGGTTAAGCTGGCTACCGAGCTATCGAAGCGTTCCACCGGCCGTACCCTTTATATACTTGACGAGCCGAC
>JAPLIW010000074.1 GCA_026388915.1 Deltaproteobacteria bacterium | reverse complement strand
CTGCCCGTTTACGGGGACGGTCTGAACGTCCGCGACTGGATTCACGTGGAGGACCACTGCCGGGCCATTCTGCTCATCCTGGAGAAGGGCCGGCCGGGGGAGGTGTACAATATCGGGGGAGACGGAGAAAGAACCAACCTGGAGATTATCGAAGGGATTCTCCGAGTTCTAAAAAAGCCCAAGTCCCTCATGCGCTACGTGACCGACCGCCCGGGACACGACCAACGGTACGGGATCGATTTCTCCAAACTGAAGGGGGAGCTGGGGTGGTCCCCTTCGGTTCTCCTGGCGGAGGGTCTGGCCCGGACCGTCCGCTGGTACCTGGACCACGAAGAATGGTGGAAAGGGATCAAAAGCGGCGCCTACCGTGAATTCTACCAGAAGCATTACGGTGACCGCCTGACATGAAGATTCTCCTCATCGGGGCCCGGGGAATGCTGGGGGGGGATCTTCAACCCATCCTGTCCGCCGCGCACGAGGTGATCGGAAGAGATGTTCACGACCTGGACATTACCGATCCAATGCAGACGGGAAAAGAGATCCGCCTTCTCCGGCCGGAGGTGGTCATTAATGCCGCGGCCTTCACCGACGTGGACGGGTGCGAATCGCAGCGCGAACGAGCCTTCTCGGTCAATGCCGACGGTGCGGGCCACGTCGCCCGCGGTTGCCGGTCGGCCGGGTCGCGGCTGATCCATCTGAGCACGGACTATGTTTTCGACGGGACCTCCCATGCCCCCTACGCCGAAGAATCTTCCCCTCACCCCTTGAATGTCTACGGAGAATCCAAGCTCCGGGGAGAACGGTTGATTCAGGAGACCGGGGGAAACCACCTGATCCTCCGCACGGCCTGGCTCTATGGAAGGCAGGGCAAAAATTTCGTGGACACGATCCTCAGGCTGGCATCCCAGCAGGAAGAACTGCGAGTAGTCGATGACCAGCGAGGGGCTCCCACCTTCACCCGCGATCTCAGCCGGGCCATTGCCCAGCTCTTAGACAAAGACGTGCGAGGCATCCTGCATATCACCAATTCAGGTTCCTGCTCCTGGTTTGAATTCACCCAGAAAATCCTGGAGACCAAGCAGATTCCCGGCCGAAAAAACCGGGTCATTCCCATCTCCTCCAGCCAATTAAATCGCCCCGCGCGCCGACCCGCCAGTTCCGTTCTGGACTGCTCCCGCTTTCAAAAACTCACGGGCAGTAAAATGCGTCCCTGGGATGAGGGTCTGAGGGATTATCTTTTAGGGCTCTCCTAATCTTTCCCCCTTAAATTCCTTATCAATTTTCTTGAATTTCAATAAATTCAATGGTATATAATTTAGATATTTAAACCCCTGCCCGGGAAAAAAGGAGATTCAGTTTTCGCCCCGGGATCGAACTTTTAGGAAGGGGTTGGTGGGGGAAGCGAAAAGAGGGGAAATCTACCCCACCCCAGAGAAGGTATGACGTCCTTGGAAGAGACTCAGGCATACTGGTATTGCTTGCATACCCGAAGCCGGCATGAAGAAGTGGTTTTTCAGCGTCTGGAAGAAAAGCGAATTCAAGCCTTTCTCCCCCGATTGGAGGTATGGAGCCGCCGGAAAGACCGGAAGAAAAAAATTCAGAAGGCTCTCTTCCCCGGATACCTCTTTGTGCACGAATTCTTAGATCCCTACCATCGACTGGAAATCTTGAAAACTCCCGGAGTGGTGAGGATTCTGGGAAACGAGGAAGGTCCAGCGCCGGTGCCCGATTTCCAGATCGAATCCATCCAAACCATCCTGAATGGAAAGTCCGCCGTAACCCCCTTCCCCTATCTGAAAGAAGGGCAATTGGTTCGGGTGGTTTACGGCCCCCTGAAAGGGAGTGAGGGCTTCCTCTTAAAGATCAAAGAGGGGAAAGAAAAACTGATTATTTCGGTCGATATTCTGCAAAGATCGGTGGCCGTGGAGATTGACGGAGCGAGCGTGGAACCGGTTTCTTTGCTCTAGGAGGATGCGGAAAAACTCGATTAAGCCGTCACTCCCGCGAAAGCGGGAGTCCAGAAGGCATTGAAAAGACTAGATTTCCGCTTCCGCGGGATTGACACTACAGGGCTGAAAAAGAGTTTTTCTGCAACCTGCTGGAGAAATATTCAGGGAATTATGCTCAAAGAAAAATTTCAGGACTTAGAGAACCGGCTCATTTTGTCGTGACCATGGCCCGAAAGGTAATTGAATAGAATGGGATATCTGGCTTTACTGAAACAACGAGAATCTCAGAAAATGAACCTCCGAAAGGAAGCCTTGAGAGAAGCTGAAAGGCTTTCATCCCTTCTGAAGGAGAAGTTTGAGTATGAAACTCTATATCTCATCGGGTCGGTCCTGAAAGATCGGAGATTCCGTCTCCATTCGGACATTGATCTGGTCATAAAGGGGTTAAAGACAGATTCCTTCTTCAAAGCTTTTGCTTTCTTGATAAAAAACAGTCCTTTTACGATTGACCTGAAACCCTGGGAAGAGCTGGATGCAGGGAGCAAAGCCAGGGTGGCAGAGGAAGGAAGAATCCTTCAATGAAAGAGACTATCCTGGGGATCATTTCGGGGATCGAGAAAGAACTTGAGAATCTCGTGGAACTTCAAGGGGAGATGCAAAGAGTAAGATTGGAGAAGGAAATTGTCTTCCAGCGATCAAAGGGTTCGATCCTTCATGATTTTTATAACTGTTGCGAGAGGGTTTTTAAGAAAATAGCCGTAGAAATGAACAGCGGTTACGAAGAGTCAGAGAAGTGGCATAAGAATCTACTCTACCAAATGACCATCCCGATTAAAGGGATTCGGCCAAGGGTCATTTCCGATGAACTAGCGGCCGATCTCGATGAGTTCCTAGCGTTCCGGCATCTTTTCCGGAATATCTACGGTTTTGAGCTTAAAGGGAATCGAATCGATTACCTGGTCGGTAAGTTTGAAAGAGTTGCCGAAGAATTTAGAAGAGAAGCACAGGACTTTCTAACCTTTTTAAGAAATGATCTCGATGAATCCTGATGATCTCGTAAAAAGTCTCTTGGAGCGTCACCCCGGCGAAAGCCGGGGTCCAGACGTTGTCCCCGCGGAAGCGGGGAACCACTAAAGAAAATCTGGATTCCCGTTTTCACGGGAAACCCTGGATTCCGGCTTTCGCCGGAATGACGAATTCTATGGAATTGCGACTTTTTACGAGTTCATCAATCCTGTTAGGAGCTGAAATGACAGACCAGACCAAGAACCCTAAAAAGGCAGAATTATCTCAATCTCAACCTCAGCCTGAACCTCAACCTGAACCTTCTTTTTCTGTTTGTCCCGCCGGGAAAGCCTATCCTCTACCCCAAGGGCAGGATTACGAGAGGGAATTCAAGCGCATCGAGAAGATGGCGCAGGAACAGCGCGCCCTCGGACGAGAAATCGTCGTAGTAATGGGGGTGGGTTTCGTGGGGGCGGTCATGGCCGGGGTGATCGCGGACACGGTCAGCCCGCAGGATGGAAAACCCACCAAGTTCGTGATCGGCATGCAGCGGCCCTCGGTGCGATCCTACTGGAAAATATCCTACATCAACGAAGGGGTGGCTCCGGTGGAAGCCGAAGATCCGGAGGTCGCCCCCCTGATTCACCGCTGCGTGAAAGAGAAGAAAACCCTGGTTGCGACCTACACCTACGACGCCCTCTCCCTGGCTGATGTGGTGGTGGTGGACGTGCAGTGTGACTACAACAAAGAAACCCTGGGGGATGTGGCCCAGGGCCATGCGGATATCAAAGCCCTCGAAGAGAGCCTGAAGGTGATCGGGGAAAAGATCAAGCCCGAATGCCTGGTCCTGATTGAAACCACCGTTCCGCCCGGAACCACCGAATATATTGCCTACCCGGCTATTAAAAAGGCCTTTGAAAAAAGGGGCCTACCGAAGGCCGAACCGCTGTTGGCCCATTCTTTCGAGAGGGTCATGCCGGGTCGGGAATACGTCGCCTCCATCCGGGATTTCTGGAGGGTCTGCAGTGGGATCAACGAGGAGGCGAAGGAGAAGGTCAAGAAGTTCCTCTCCGAAGTCCTGAACGTGAAGAAGTTCCCCCTGACGGTCCTCGACCGCCCCATCGAGAGTGAAACCTGCAAGATCGTGGAGAACTCCTACCGGGCCACCATCCTGGCCTACCTCCACGAGTGGAGTCTTTTCGCGGAACGAAACGGAGTGGACCTGATCAAGGTCCTTAAGGCGATCAAAGTTCGCCCGACCCATTCAAACATTATCTTCCCCGGCCCGGGGATCGGGGGCTACTGCCTGCCCAAAGACGGGGGCCTGGGCGTCTGGGCTTACCATACGCTCATGGGATTTGATGATGATATTTTTAAAATCACTCCCCTGGCCATCAATATCAACGATACCCGGGCTCTGCATGCGGCGGAAATCGTCCGGGACGCCCTGAGAAACATGGGCAAGATCGTGGCCGCCTCGAAAATCGCCTTATTGGGCGCCTCGTACCGGGAAGATGTGGGGGACACGCGGTACAGCGGGTCGGAAATCATCGTCCGCAAGCTGGCCGAAATGGGCGGAGAAATCGTCGTCCATGATCCCTACGTGAAACACTGGTGGGAATTCGAAAAACAGGATGTTTTCCCTTCCGAGGGTAAATCCTGGTCCCGGTTTTTCCGCAACCAGGCAAGACTGAATGAACTGCGGG
>JAPLIW010000315.1 GCA_026388915.1 Deltaproteobacteria bacterium | reverse complement strand
ATGTGGCCATATCCTATTCCTTTTAAAAATGACTACTGTGATCTCTTACCTATGTGGTCATAGTAGTTCTTTCTGTAATATTTGTCAAGAAAATCAAGCGCTCTATGCCCTGTGCTTGATAAAAGTCTTCTTCTGGTATTCCTCGAAAGCAATTCGCAGTTCCTCCTGGGTGTTCATGACGATGGGCCCATACCAGGCCACGGGCTCTCCGATGGGTTTGCCGGACACCAGGAGGAAGCGGACGGAGGATTCTTCGCAAGAAAAGAATTCTCTCGCGGGGAGGATATGGGGATCGAATTTTGATCAATTCATCCGGGCTGCTCTTGGATTTTTGAAAAGAGCCGGGGGCGAAGGGGGGCTAGGATGACCAGGAACTTTCAGATGGCGAAACTTTCGACCCCATCCGTGAACCGCGCCACATTGAAATTGATCAACACGCCCGCCTTCTTGTTCAGGGAACGCAGGAAAGACACCAACTGGGCCTCATGAATCCCGTGCAGTTTTTCGACGGACTTCAATTCCACCACCACTTCATCTTCCACCAGAAAATCAATCCGATGCCAACCGATGTTCTTCCCCTTATAGCTGAGGTTCACTTCTTTCTGCCGGACAAATTGAATTCCTTTCAGGGAAAATTCATGGGCCAGGGCTTCTTCATAGGTCGTCTCCAACAGACCGGGGCCCAAACCCAAATGGACTTCCCGGGCGCAAGAAAGGATCCTTTCGGTCAGCTCCCTGGAAGGAGCCTTTCTTCTGTTCCCGACGAATTTTCTCTGCATCCTCTGCGTTTCCATAGGCTTTGCCGAAGGGTGCCCGGAAAACCTTTCATCGCCTCACCCGTCTTCTCAACGGCCGGGCCTTAGCCGGTTTCCGGTTAAACCAATAGCTGCCCAGAACAGCAGGTCAGGGCTGTTCAGAAGAAGGATCAGCAAATAGCATGCCACGGTGGGACTGAATGGATAACTATTTAAGTTTATTGAAAACTGGGTGAGAGAAACAGGTGGGCAACCAGGACAATTCGTCCCGGCCAGAAGGCGGAGTCAATTTTTTGCCGTCTAATTTCATGGCGCCGCGCCATCAAATGCGGAGGGCAGATTGTCGGGGACGCGCGGCGCAGGGAACATCATCTCCAGTTGTCAATGATTCGAGGTAAGACCCCGTTCAACGACAATGGAAGGCGGGACCTTTTTATTTCAGAAGATTTTTAATGATTGGAAGCCAGGTTCACCAGGTCGGCCAAGAGGCGCTCCAGGGTGTCCCGGGTAAGGGAAACGGGCACAGGGGAGCGCTGACCCAGCTGTCGGTCATAGGCCAGCCGGGTTAGGGACAACCCGTCAGGGGCGTCGAGGACCATTTCGAAGAAGGAGACGGTGCCATTTTCCCTGCGGGGCGGAAAGCTTCGCAGGATTGCTTTTCCGCAATGCTTCTCCAACTCGACGATGCGGAGGGGTTCGCCCAGGTAGGTCAATTCTTTTTCGAGACGGATGGGGTCAAGTTTCAGGGAATGGCCCTGGGTGCCTTTCATCTCCAGCTTCTCCAGCCGGCAGCCCAGGCGGTCCCAGTCGGCCAGTTGCACCCGGACTTCAAGGTCCCCATCTTCGGCAAGGATCTCTCCCGCCTGTCCGAATGGACCTTTCTGAAGCTGGTTGATAATATGTTCGGCCTTGGCCATGTTTCCTTTATTCTCCCTCTCACCCTCCCCTCCTTGCAGTTTGGGAAACGGGGGAGTTGATCACTTCATCCATCTTATCGGCATGATCAGGGTTCATCTTAAATCCCCACACCCTCATAGAGAGAGGAATGGGGTTAGGCGTTAATCAAGGGATTTCTCCCGATGTTCCCCCCCGTCATAGGTCAAAAGGACTTTTTTTTCCTCTTTTCTGGTTTCCACATGGACCGGCCTTTTCCACAGCCGTTGAAGGTTGACCAGGGTGTCCCGGGAAAAATCCCATTTGAGGTCCCGCCCTTCATGCTGGTGGAGGAGAAGGAGTTCCCCCCGGTTCTCGAAGTTCCCGTCGATGACCCGGATGATGGGGTGGCCCATATGGGTCAGGCTGTCTAGGAGGATCCCCTTGATCTGCAAAAACTCCCGGTTTTGGATCACCCAGGCCTTTTTTTCTTCCTCTTGGGCATATACGAAGAGTTTTTGCTTCCGGCAGAAATCTTCCGTCAGGAAGGTGTCGATGAAGGTCAGGTCATCATGCAGCCGCCGCACCTCAAAGATCTTTTCCCTGCCCAGGCCCGCTTTTTGATCCCAGTTTTCCCGGACGATGAAGTCGTCGCACTCCTCATACTCTTTCCCGAATTGCCCCTTGTTCCAGCGGTCTTCAATGTCCCGGAATAATTCCACCCCCAGCTTGTAAGGGTTCAGGTGAAACCGGGAACTGCCCAGCGTTCCGGAGTGATGGTCAGCGTAATCGACCACCTCGGAATCTTTTAGAATCTTCTCGGTCATGATCCGGGAATGCCAGTAAGTGGCCCAGCCTTCGTTCATGATCTTGGTCTGGGCTTGGGGCAGGAAGTAATAGGCCTCTTCCCGGAGAACCGAAAGGATGTCCCTTTGCCAGTTCTTGAGGGGGGCGGATTCGATTAGAAAGAGCAGAACATCTCCCTCCGGGCTCTCGGGAAACCGCTTTTTTTCTCTCCGCTTGGCCTTCAATTCCTCGGCCCGGGCTTTGAGAAACTCGGGGGGATTGATGTAGCGGTCCATGTACCCCTTGCTATGGAGCCGGCGGGGTGGGACCCGCTCCGCGTCCTCATCATCGGCGAAGAGGTCCACCCCTTGAGTTTCCTCTTTGGCCTGCCCGCCCGGGCAGTTCCCGGAGCTGGACGAACAGCCGGTGGAAGTGCAGCTTGATTTCCCATCCCCGCCGCAGGGGAAGGCTCCATGTTCATGCCCGGACCCGGGAGACCAGACAAAGGCCCGGTCTCCAGGTTCCTCAGGGTCGCGCCTTTTCATAAAAGTGGCGTGGGGATCGATGAGGTTTTCCAGGGACAGACAGCAATCCATGAAGGCCTCCACCGCCTGGGTCCCGTAACGGTCCGCATACCTTTGAATCCGGGTGGCATGGTTGGCCATTTCATCCATCATTTTCCGGTTGGTGTGGGAGAAATAAAGGCTGTTCTTGAAGAAGTCACAGTGGCCGAAGACATGGGCCATCACCAGTTTCTGGTCGATGAGGTGATTGCATTTGAGGAGGTAGGCATAGCACGGGTCGTTGTTAATGACCATCTCATAGATTTTGGACAGTCCGTAGGCATAGCTTTTGGAGACTTCCTCAAACTGCATGCCGAAGGACCAATGGGGATAACGCCGGGGAAAGCCGCTGTATGCTGCGATCTCATTGATTTCATGATAGTCGAGGACTTCAAAGATGACCGGGAAAAAATCCAGCCCGTATTCCTGCGCCCGGTCCTGGATCTCATACTTCATCCTCTTCAGCTCCGAGGGGAATTTTTGGGCGGGAGAATGTTTCAGCAAATCTTTTCCTTTCCTTTATTTAGCCACAGGAGAACCAGCGCGGCAGAGCCACCCCGAGAAAACTGGAATGATGGAATACTGGGGAATTGGAGGTTGCGATTTTGAAACCAGCACGGGGTGAATTGCATTACCCATTTTTCAATTATTCCATTATTCCATCATTCCATTCCTCCCTCGCTTCACCGCCCGGTGCCCAGAAAGGCTTTCAGGGCATCGTAAATGCTCTCCCGGCCCCGCAGGGTTGCGGTGCGGATTTTCTCTTCTTCCTGCACCTTTTCTTGGATCAGCTTCAGAAATCCTCCGGAGCCGTACGCCCCCTCCACCTGGCCGTAGCAGAAGACATTGGCCTGGGGAATAATCTCGGACAGTAGTTTCAGCGCCTGCTCGTCGTCGTCGCTGAAGTTATCCCCGTCCGTGAAATGGAAAGGGTAGAGGTTGTAATCCTGGGGGGGAAAGGACTCCCGCATCAGCTTCAGACAGAGCTCGTAAGCCGAAGAAATCCGGGTCCCTCCGCTCTCCCGGGTGTGGAAAAAGGTCTCCGCGTCCACCTCCCGCGCGGCCGCGTCGTGGATGATGAAGCGTCGTTCCACTCCCTTATACTGCGAGGTCAGCCAGGTATCGATCCAGAAGGAGGTCAGCCGGACCCATTCCTTCTCTTCGTCCCCCATGGAGCCGGAGACATCCATCATGTAAATAACCACCGCGTTCGATTCCTGTTCCGGGAGGGTCTTCCAGGACCGGTAGAGCTTATCTTCTTTCACCGGCCAGACTTTGGGCTCCGCCGGGTCATAGGTTCCGGTGATGATCTGTCGGCGGAGAGCCTGGCGAAAAGTGCGTTTGAAGTGCCGGAGCGCCTCCGGGCCGGTCCGGGCGATGGACTTGTACTTGTCCCTTTGGGCAACGATGTTCTTTTTTCCCCGGGGTTCAATCCTGGGCAAGGCCAGCTCCTCCCCCATGATTTCGGCCAGCTCTTCCAGGGTCAGTTCGACCTCCAGGATATGATCTCCCGGGTCTGATCCGGCCTGCTTCTGCCCCGGCCCGTTCGGGTCCAGGGCGATGGGGTCTCCGGGGTTTCCCTCCCCCTGCCCGACCCCCTTCTGGTTCTGCCCGAACCGGAACCGGGGAATCTCCAGCTGGGGTAAAGGAATGGAAACCAGGTCTTTTCCCTTCCGCCCGATCAGTTCACCATGGGAAATATACTTCCGGATTCCCGAACGGATCGCCCCGCGGACAATCTTTTTGAACCGGCCCCGGTCGCGCTCGATGCGGTTTGCTTGGTACAAAGCTCTTTCCTGCTTCCCTTTGCCCCTCGAATCAAACCCTGGGGGAAGGTATGGTATTTGCTCTATGCTCTTTTCGCCTTGCGGTTTTTCTTGTCGCTTAGAAATTATAAAAGCCTCTGCGCCCTCCGAGCATGAAGAAAAAATCAACCGCAGAGTACGCGGAGACCGCAGAGCTTTTTATCGGGAAAGACAGAAACACAAATCATTTTATGGA